>NZ_JBJHHE010000002.1:0-248090 GCF_056378755.1 Thermanaeromonas sp. DSM 22490 | reverse complement strand
TCCTCAGTTCGTTTTCTGAGGAAGATTATCCCTTAAACTCGAGCACTGTGCCAAGGTGGGTTGTATTTGACGCTTACGGTACTTCAGCCGGGATATAGGGCTCAAAATAATAGATAGGCCCGTCACCTGGAGGAGCTAAAGGATTACTACCCCAATACCGAGGCCGGCGCTTAAGTTTAGCTTCGGTTAAAGGCAACTCCAGCCTGGGCGTTTCCTTATCAAGTTGTTTTTCTCCGTTATGGCTAACTTCTTTCACCTCCTCTTCCTGGGGCTCTTTTTCGTTGGATTTCATTTCTGCTCCATATTTTTGACCTTCCTCCTGCAGCTCCTCAACATCCTCACCTTTTTGCCCGTCCAAAGGAGATATCTTCTCTCTAGTTTGTTCCGCTAACGACACTATGGCTTTTTTGCCGTTTTCTCCCTTACTATCTATTTCCTCTTTAACCTCAGTAAGCTTTCCCTTCCTGTTAGCTAACGATTGCGCTATATCATCAGTTTCGGGTTTATAACTCGAACAGTTACCTAAGGGATCGTCTACAACTCCTTGGTACAAGCCCCTGAAATAACGGGTTATCCCTTCAACAATCCTGTTTTCTAGGCGCTTACGTACATCCTCCAAAATACTGGAGCCATGTAATTCCAGCAATACAGCAGGTACTTCGCTATCCTGCAAAAGCCTGAAGTAGGTAGGCCGGATTATATGTTCCCATTTCTTAGCCAGGGAATAATTAATCCCATCTCTATTTAGGAGCATTTCTTGAACGATAGCGGCGATAACCGCTAAGCTCTCCTCTGCTTTTTTAAAAGAATGGAAAAACCTTAAAGTAGGCTCTTGGAATGTCCTATCCAAAGAACGATCCGCTATTACTAAGAGTAAATTAGCCTGCCATAGACGGAAAAGTTTACCATTGCTAGACTTAGGAGGCAGTCCTAGTACCCGGAAGCTACGCTCTTCTAAGGCGACACCTAACCTTTCCAGAAAATCTTGGAAAGATGGACCCGGTGCGCCTAGCGCTCTAAGAATAATGGTGGTGTTCAATTCTTTCCCCCTCCTAGCTATGAAGATTGACCATTAATAGCATATTGAACAGGGGGAGGAGAATGTGAACAAATAACAGCATAAAATAGAGAGAGCAAATCCATTAGGAGGTGGCGCTCCGTGAGCTTTTATATCAAGGAGATCAAGGCTTTGATGGGTTCTGGGAAATGGGGTAGCCAGGAGGCTACTATTACCCTTATCATTACTAACATGAAAACTGAAGAAGATGCCCGGAAATTAGTAAATACTTTACAAACCCTTCCAGGTGTAAGTAGCGTGGTACCTTTCCCTAGCCACCGGCGTCTTATGATTACTTATAACTCCTCGCAAATAACCCTAGAGACTATAGGTTATCATATCACCCAGCTAGGTTACCACTACCTTCATAAGATTTGAAAGACTTGCTAGCGGAAGGGCCTGGGAGGCCCTTTTTCTCTTAAAAAGTTTGACAGGCAAGCCGAAGTAATGTAAGGTAAAGGTAAAAATTTAACCCTTGAGGAGGCTAACATGCGTTTAGGTGCTCACTTAAGTATTGCGCAGGGGCTACCTCAAGCTGTATCGATGGCTAAGCGGATCGGTGCCAACACCTTTCAATACTTCACCCGTAACCCCCGGGGTGGTCGTGCCCGTCAAATAGGAGAAACAGAAATAAAGGACTGGCTGGAAGTAAGGGCCAAAAACGATATCTACCCAGTAATAGCCCATCTTCCTTATACTGTCAACTTGGCTGCCCTTCCTGGAAAATTACGGGACTTCGCCGCTTTAGTTTTAAAGGAAGATCTAGAACGAGTAAAACTAATCGGAGGAGAGTATATTGTAACTCACCCGGGCCGGCATAAAGGGGATATAACAGAAGCCTTAAAGCGTTTGGCAACCATTATTCGAGAAAATTTCCTGCATGGGCAGGTTCATGGTCCCATGTTGCTTTTAGAGACTATGGCTGGACAAACAGGTGAATTGGGAAGCCTCGATGAACTCCGTCAGGTTCTGGACCTTTTGGACTGGCCTCCTCAAGTGGGGATATGCCTGGATTCTGCCCATCTTTTCGCTGCTGGATGGAATTTGAAAAGCCCTGCAGGTTGTGATGATCTAGTAGCTGCCCTAGAGGATAAATTGGGGCTAGAAAGGATCAAAGTGTTACACCTCAACGACTCCTTAGCCTCTTTAGGAAGTAACCGGGACCGTCATGCTTGTATCGGTGAAGGAGAATCGGGAGAAGAGGGCATCAGCGCTATCATAAACCATCCTTTTCTGAGCTCCCTGCCTATGATTTTAGAGACCACAGTAGAAAAATACGAGGACTATGGAAAGGAAATAGCTAGGGTTCTCAGTCTTTACAAGCAAAGGGCCGAAGAGACATAAGCCTCAACAGCAGCATAGGAATGCTGTTGACAGCAGCGTTTAAACGGCGCGGACCTGGCTGTGGGCATAAAGTCCCCATCCTGATAGAATTTACAGGTTAAAAAAACCGCAAGGCCGCGATGATATAACCGGGCTCAGAATGTTCGAGCCCTTTCCAATACCTCTTCCACCTGCACGGCATAATCGGCCAACAGGTGTATCCCCTGGTGCAGGTATTCCCATTTATTTATAGTCACATCCCGTCTGGTTAAAATTTCTATAGCCTCCGTTAGAAAAGAAAACACTCGCCGGGAAATAACTCCAGCTTCGGCCAAGACCAAAGGTAACTGCGTTCTTTTCTGGGGCACCGGTAATTTCAGCCTGACCACCGTGCGGTGGGCTAGGTTAAGGCAGGTACGCAGCACCGCCTCGTAGCGGGCAAACACCTGCCCGCGTGCCGCCCGGACGATCCAGGATGCCTTGAGCCGGCAAGCGGCTATTCGAGCTTCTTCCGGTGAAGGGCGGCCCCTCTGAAAGGCTAGTGCCTCTAGCTCAGATTGAAAGTTGGCATCCGGAGTGTATATAGGCAGGGCACCGGCCAGCATCCAGGGCAAAGAGGGCAGGGTGTGGGAAGTATTGAGGACCACGACTTCCACCGGGTAAAAAAGCCATTCCGTCCAGGGATCGGGATTATAATTAGGGAAAAGAGTCTGTACCAGACAATGTTCAAGATCTTCGGCCAGGTCCATGGCCGCATACCGATCCGGGCACAGAGAAGGATAAACGCCGATACCCACATCAACATCACTTAAAGGGGTGGCCGTACCATCGGCGTAAGACCCCATGAGATAAGTCACCGCTACTGCCGGTCTATTGCTGACTTGGGCTTTTATTTCTTTGATTATATCCTCCCGTCGCAATATCATGGCACCAAATGTTCCTCACTTATAAGTTTATGACACCATTATATCACCATTTCTGTTTTGTATTTATTCCCTTTTTTCAAGCTCTCTACATTGCTTGCATAATGCAACATATGTATGATACAATTATTCTGGGTGAGAAAACATGGAGTATGAATTACCAGTAGTCCGCCTGCGCCAGTTGCTAGCTGAACTAGCCCGGGCTATGCAGTTGTTGGAAAAAAGCGAAGTGGGTTGCTGCGGGATAACCCTTTCGCAGTGCCACCTGCTGCTGGAAGTCTCCCGCCGAAAGGGAGGAAAAACCTCCTTGAGCGAGCTGGCCGCAGCACTGGAGCTGGATTTGAGCACCGTCAGCCGGGTGGCCGACGGGCTGGTACGCCGAGGACTTTTGAAACGAGAAGCCGATCCCTGGGACCGCCGCCGGTTAGTACTGTTTTTAACGGACAGCGGCCGGGAACTGGTGGAGGTTATCAACCGAGGCATTAACGAGTACGTCCAGGAGATTTTAAGGCAGATACCCACGGAAAAACGGCAGGTCGTCCTGGAAGGGCTAAGCCTACTTGTTGAAGCCATAAAAAAACTAGAGGGGGGCTGTTGCCAGTGAGTGATTCTTTAAAAAAGACCGTGAAAGAAAGATATGCTGCGGCGGCCAGGATGGTACAAGCAGGCGAGACGGGAAGCTGCTGCACCTCGGGAGGATGCTTCGGGAGCTGTAACTATACCCCGGAGGAAACAGCGGGCTTGCCCCGCGAGCTGCTCAATGCTTCCCTTGGCTGCGGTAACCCCATCGCTCTGGCAGATTTAAATGAGGGTGAAGTGGTCTTGGACCTCGGTAGCGGGGCCGGGCTGGATGTTCTACTGAGTGCACAGCGGGTGGGACCGAAGGGGAAGGTATACGGCCTGGATATGACCGAGGAAATGTTAGCCCTGGCCGAAGAATACCGGCGCCGGAGCGGGCTGACCAATGTAGAGTTCTTAAAAGGCGATATAGAAAACATCCCCTTGCCGGACAATCATGTTGATGTAATCATCTCCAACTGTGTTATCAATCTGGCTGCGGATAAACCTAAAGTGTTCAAGGAAGCCTTCCGTGTCCTCAAACCTGGCGGTCGCTTGGCCGTTTCCGATATGGTTTGGCGGAAAGAGGTACTTGCCCGTCTACGGCAAAACGTTGAGCTTTGGACCGGCTGCGTTGCCGGCGCCCTGACGGAGACGGAATACCGTCGGCTGTTGAAAGAAGCGGGTTTCATCAATGTGGAACTGAAGATAATCCGTGTCTTTGATCAGTCTGAGCTATCCAAGGGATTTCTAAGTTGTGAAGTGGAAGAAGAAGTGGCATCCTATATCGACTCTCTGGCCAGCGCCTTTATCCAGGCACGTAAACCCGAGAGTAATTGGTTAACAGTTGGTGATCGGGCGGAGGATTGACGAAATAGGGTAAACATGATATAATTAACCCCGCATGGGGCCCTATCGTCTAGTGGACTAGGACGCCGCCCTCTCACGGCGGAAACCGGGGTTCGAATCCCCGTAGGGCTACCAAATTGAATAATTTCAACGTTTCCGGGCTTCGCCCCGGAATTTTTATTGCCCAAAACCTTGCCAGGGACACCGCTCTGCCTTTGATTAATCCTTTTCAACCCGGCGCATTCGTTTACCCCTCCTTAGCCTTAGGGTTCCCGTCTATATCCGGTAGTCCTGGGGACCCGGCCACGATATAGCCATCTTCGCCTTGGGTGAGGAATACGGGGAACTTCATATTGCGCTCCTCCCTTTCCCTCCACCGCCGAAACTGGTTGGCCCTTCGTCGCTTAACTAATCTTCACCTTTTGGAGAGGGTTAGAGCACCCTTGCAGTAGGGTAAAATCTGATCGACGCCCACAATTAAAGGCCAGTCAAGATTTAGCCCACTCACCCGGGTAAAGGCAACCTTATCCCGGTTCCAACCGTTCCAGGTAAGAAGCGGTCTTATGCTTGTGGGGAAGAAAAGATAGTCTCCTTGAGGCCGGCTCCAAGAGCCCCTTTCTCCTTTAAGGGAGAAAGTAAATTGGCCGTGTACTGTCCAGCAGAGGAGGTGATTAGCCCTGCTACTTAAGAGAAGGGGATAACTATCTGGTATCCCTAAAGTTTTCCCTAGGACATAGGTTGCTACTTGAGGCGTACTATTGGCTGTTGTGTACCAGTATATTTGATACTCTTCTCCCTGGGGTTTCCAAGCAAAAGAGTAAATCTCAAAACTGCTGTCAGAAATATCCATAAAGTACACATAACACTTAACTTCCTTGGGTCCCTCGAGCAATAGGGAAGGGGAGGACCAATTCCCCTGATAAAAGGTATAAAATATTTTCTTTACATTTTGCTTTATCTCCTCCCAGCAGACAAAAAGATCTTCTCCTCCCCACAGTTGAATGCATAAAGGTTCCCCGTACAATCTAAAAGGAAGGTTCTTTATAAACCATCGTTCATGGTAACGGATAAGGTGTATCCCTTCCCCTTGCAAGCCTAACAAAATATGTGTCTTCCCAGTATTATCCACCATTAAAGTATATAAACGCTCACACCTCTGAATGGGGAGAGGTAGACTATACCAGCGCTGTCCCTCCCAATAAGAATAGATATACTGGTTTCCAAGCAATTTAAGCAACAAGTGCAAACGTCCTTTTTTATCTATGGCTCCCAGAAAGGAGGCAATCTCTTCTAGGGGATAACCTACTAAGGTGTAGCTATAAGAAAGCGACCCTGGGGAAGAACATATCCTCCACATATCACCATCTGGTGTCGTGAATAAAAACATCGTTTTATACTTAATCCCCCGCCTAAAGTGACAGAATGCTTGATCCCAGTAAAAAATTATATAATAGGGACACGGAGATATATGCTAAAAACCAGGGGATTTAATAATGTTACCTGCCGAAACTAAGGAAACATATAAAATTTGGAAAGGAGGGGCTTACCCCTGAGGGCTCGCCTGCTCCTTGGGTTGGAAGAAGAAACGAGCTAGGAGAGCTCCGTGTAACAAGCCCATGGGATAAGCTAACCATGCGAGCCAGCGCAACCAACTTCTTTGTTCTCTGCCGTTCCTCATTGCACGAGCTCGAAACATAGGCCATCCCTCCTATGTATTAGTTTCCGTCGATTAATGTTTTCTATGCTCCGCTTAACCTTCAAACCATTAATTACCATGTTCGCGCCCCTGTAAAAACTGTCCTCGTTTCGCAAAATAAACATAACACTTAATAAAAAAAAAGGAGAATGGACACCAGATGAAGAAAAAATTTAGACTCAGCCGGAACCTACGCAACCAGGATAGACGTTCTCAATTCCGCGCTCGAGAGTTGCACCGCATCCGGGGCAATCAAATAATAGTTGATCCCGAAAGAGGGCCGGAAAATAAGTAAGAACCCGAGAGGCCATAGTTATGTTCAGAGGGGCAAGTTAACATAATGATTATTATCGGAAGCAGCCGATACGGCCATTAGAGCCGGTAAATTTCCTGAGCAGCCATAAGCAAAGCTATTTTGGTATAGGCCATAGATACTCCCCCTTGCAGGAAAACTGTATAAGGAGGCTTGACTGGAGCATCAGCGCTTAATTCCAAAGAAGCTCCCTGGATAAAAGTGCCCCCGGCCATAATAATTTGCTCTTTATAACCTGGTAAAGGCGCGGGTTCGGGCTGAGCATGGGCTTCTACCGGGCTACCCCGCTGTAATCCACGACAAAAGGCTACTAATGCTTCCCGGCTGCCTAGAGTAATTGTTTGTACAATATCATATCTGGCCTCCCACGGCAAAGGTTCCACAGGGTATCCCAATTTATGGAAGAAAACAGCAGCCAAAATGGCCCCTTTTAAAGCTTCCTTTACTGCCCAAGGGGCTTGAAAGAGGCCCTGGTAGAAAAGGCGCTTGCCAGCAAAGGCTCCCAGTTCTTTGCCTAATCCAGGGGCGGTCAAAGAAGCGGCCACTTCTTCTATTAAATCTTCCCGTCCCACAACATAACCTCCTCCTGGTGCCAGGCCACCGCCGGGATTCTTAATCAGGGAGCCTGCAGTTAGATCTGCTCCCACGTCAGGGGGCTCTACTTCTTCTACCAACTCGCCGTAACAATTATCCACCAGGCACAGGGTTTGCGGTGAAGCTTGTTTGACTGTTTTTATTACCTTGCCGATGGTATAAACGCTTAAGGCCGGACGCGTTTGATAGCCGCGAGAGCGTTGAATAAGGCATAGACGCGGTTTAAGCCTCTCAGCCTCTCGAGCCAGGGTGGCAAAATCCGGTTGGCCTTGGTCAGTCAGATCGACCTGGGCATAGCCGATGCCCTTACTGGACAGGCTGCCTCTCACAGTCTTGCCTATGCCGATCACCGTCGCCAGGGTATCATAGGGTTTTCCGCAGGCAGCTAGGATAGTATCCCCGGGGCGCAGGAGACTATTCAGGCAGAGACTCAAAGCATGGGTGCCGGAAACAATTTGAGGTCTGACCAAGGCGGCTTCTCCTCCGAATACCCGGGCATAAAGTTTTTCTAGAGTATCACGGCCCAGGTCGCCATAACCGTAACCGGTAGAATCTTGAAAATGAAACTCATTAACACCTAGCTCCTGAAAGGCTTTGAGAATCTTGTAATGGTTTAACGTACTTACTACTTCTATGCGGTGGAACCAACCCTGCTGCCGACTTTCTTCTTCGGCTGCCAAAAGTTCCTTTATAAGCCACGGGTCGATAGCAAAGTAATCCCGGATAACCTCGATTTCTGAATATTGCTCATCTGCTATAAACAATGGCCTCTTAGCCCCTTCCTTTTTACGGCTTACGGAGGATTATTATAGCAGATCTGGTAATGCTCCTGAAGACCTGATTTCAAATCTCTGAAGCTATCCCTTAAACCCCTTATGTTACTGAGGCCGGCTAAATCCTCTTCGGTGATAACCATGAGCTCCTCCCTGGAAACCGCAACTTTCTCTGTTAACCGGATAGCCTGCCGGCGAATAGCTTTTTCGACAATATTGCGAACCATACGCGCATTGCCGTTGTAGCGATGCCCAAAAATAATTTCCCGCCTTAAAATTCGCTCCAACTCAAGTCGTGCTTCTAAGGTAAGAAAATATTGGCGATCCTTTAACATAACTTCGGCTATGCTTAAGAGTTCTGTTACCGAATAATCAGGGAATTCTAGGTGAATGGGAAAGCGCGAGCGCAGGCCGGGATTGGTTTCTAGAAAATAATCCATTTCTTCTTTATAGCCAGCCAGGATCAGAATGAGATTTTCCCGGTGGTCTTCCATGCCTTTCACCAGAACGTCAATGGCCTCCCGCCCGAAATCCTTTTCGCCTCCCCTGGCCAGAGAATAAGCCTCATCAATAAAAAGAACACCTCCCAGGGCTTTTCGCAACTGTTCCCGTGTTTTATGGGCGGTATGGCCGATGTATTCCCCTACCAGGTCGGCTCGTTCTACTTCCACTAAATGCCCCTGGGACAACAACCCCATCTCCTTAAAGAGACGGCCAAGTAAGCGGGCTACTGTACTCTTCCCGGTTCCCGGGTTACCCTTAAAGATCATGTGCAAGCTCATGGGTGAAGTCAGAAGACCTTCCGCCTGTCTTCTTTTTTGTATTTCTACATAGGCCCGTATTTCCCTGATCAATTCCTTAACATGAGCCAGGCCGATCAATTTGTCCAGTTCATGCATAAGGGACTCTATTTTTTCGGCTGATTCTTCTTTATCGGATCGCCCTCTCTCTTTAAAGGAAGCATACCCTGCTCTTTTATTTGATGCTTTCCCCGGGCCAAAAGCGATTTTAACCTGCACCTCACTCACCCCACTCTCTCCTGTTTTCAATAAGAAATTATATGCTCACCCCTCCTCCAATAGCGAGGTGCAGTACTGGCTAAGGTGCTCATGAAGTGAGGTGCAATGGCGCGGTTGTCCAGGGAAAGGCTCAAGTTTATCCATTGCCCTTAGGCTTAAAGGTATAACAATTGGTGTCCTGGGATTCGTCAGCGTTGGCACCCACGACATCGATCTTTTCTGCTATGCAGCGGTTGCCTTCGACCCAGTATTGGCAGCTATTAACCGTACAGGTTACCGAAGGATAAAGTTCTCCACCGGGTAACAGGGTGCTGGCTACCAGTTCACCCCAGTTAACATTATCCAGAGACCCCAAGGTGTTGGCTAAACCCCGCCGGCTATAGAAAGTCTTGCATTGGGTGTGCTCGGATATTTGGGACATTTTTTCTTCCTCTTCATGGGTAATATCAATGTTGCTAGCATTGCAGCGATCGCCCTTCATCCAGTGGGTACAGGTGTTAACAATACACTTTACCTTGGGTCCAGCCATATTGTTCCCCTTCCCTTTAAAGTTTTTCCCAGGTGTAGTGTTGTTCAATATAGGCATACTTATGCAAAACAATAGAGAAGCTCCCGCTCAAACAGTCGGGAGCTTCTTAGAATAAGCTTGCTTGCCGTAATGTAAGATTACTTTTTTTCCTCAGCTTTATTTTCTACCACTAGACTTACAGGCTTATGAGGAACCACCGTGGAAATGGCATGTTTGTAAACCATCTGCTGTTTGCCTTCCGAATCTAACAGCACTGTGAAGTTATCAAAACCCCGTACCACCCCTCTGAGCTGAAATCCATTAACCAAGTAGAGGGTTACGGGTATATTCTCCTTGCGTATCTGGTTCAGGAAAATATCCTGCAGGTTCCCTTGAGCTTTGTTCATTTTGTCCCCTCCAGGCTGGTATTTTTTGTTTTTAGTATACCCTATTCTACATTAATACCCAATTGTCCTGCCATCCAGCGAGTGATGGCGCTAGAAATTTCCTCAATCTCACCAGGCTTAACTTCCCACCAAACTATACGCGGATCCCGCCTAAACCAGGTTAACTGCCTTTTGGCATAGCGCCTGGTATTGCGCTTTAAAAGCTCAATAGCCTCCATAAGACTTAGCTGCCCTTGGAGGTAAGCTATTGTTTCCTTATATCCTAAGGCCTGTAAAGCAGGCAAATCAGCACTATAACCTTTAAGCAGCAGGCCTCTCGCCTCTTCTACCAGCCCGGCTTCTATCATTTTATCTACGCGCTCATTGATGCGTCTATAAAGCAGTTTCCGCTCCATAGTCAAACCGGCCAGGGCCAGGCGATAGGGTGACTCTGTCAAACCCTTGCGCCAGGTAGTAGATATGGGCTGGCCAGTTAATATATATACTTCTAAAGCACGGATTATACGCTTTTGATCGTGGGGATGAATACGCCTAGCTGCTGCCGGATCTACCCTTTGTAAAAGCTGGTAGAGATAGTCATTGCCGTGCCGCTCAGCCTCTTCCTTTAACCGGGCCCGCAAAGCTTCATCCCGGGCTCCGGGGGCAAAAAAATAAGGGTCCACAACAGCTTGAAAGTATAGCCCGGTTCCCCCTACCAGTAGGGGTATACGCCCCCTCACATGAATGTCTTTAATCACCTCTCGCGCCAGCCGCTGATAATCGGCTACGCTGAAGGGTTCATCAGGATCCACAATATCAATGAGATGGTGTTTAATGGGTTTGCCTGTTTTACTTACCTGCTGGTGAGGCAATAGTTTGGCAGTGCCTATATTCAGTCCTCTATAAATCTGGACAGAATCCACCGAAACTATTTCCGCATCCAGGCCAGCAGCTACTTCCAGGGCTATTTCCGATTTGCCTACAGCCGTGGGCCCCACAATGGCAGCTAAAGGTGGTTTCTCAGTTCTATCTTTGCCCAAGGGCAAGAGTTCCCCCTCCACCGGGTACTCCCGTCCGATTAAAATAGCGAGCTAGTTCCGCCCGGCTTATTTTCACAATGGCCGGGCGCCCATGGGGACAAGTATAAGGATGCTGGGCCGTGGTTAGCTGGCTAATAAGCATTTCCATTTCTTCCTGGGAAAGACGGTCACCGGCTTTAACAGCTCCCTGGCAGGCCATTAATTTTAATAATTTTTCCTCCAAGGTCCCCAGACTTTCCGGTAGCTCTTCCTTCAATAATTCTTCCAGCACCTCTTTTTCTTTACCAGTTGGAATACCGGCCGGGGCGCCCCGCAGTAAAAAGGTATTAGTCCCAAAGGGTTCAATGGCAAACCCCACATCCCCCAGGTTCTTTAGCTTAGTAATCAACTCCAGGGATTCCGGGGCTGTCAGCTTCAGCACTTGGGGAGGTTCCAAAAGTTGGGTGGCCCAGCCCTGGCTGTTGCGCTGGCGTTGTAAATGTTCAAAGCGGTAGCGCTCATGAGCAGCATGCTGGTCAATAATATAGAGCCCTTCCTCACCTTCGGCCAGAATATAAGTATTTAGCACCTGCCCTATTACTCTTAAAGCCGGTAAACTCCCCCCTATCTCTTCTCCCCTCTTTTCCCTTCCCTCCCCTTTCTCCCATATATAAAAGGAGAAGTCCTGCTGGCGGGCCCTTGTTACCTTATCAGTTTCCTCATATGTGTAATTCCTGCTTTCGGCAACCAGGTTCTCCGGCACCATTATTGCCTTATCAGCTTCACCATAGGTAAAATATTCCCTCGCCGGTAAGTTTAACTGCTTTCTGGCCACGGCTTGCGGGGTCTTAAGGGCATCTCTGACGGCCCGGCCCAGGCGAGCAGCCAGGGCTTCTTCATCTTTTATCCTGATGACCAATTTGGCAGGGTGGACGTTGACATCTAACCACGAAGCAGGGAGACTTAAGTGTAAAATAAAAACAGGATGTCTATGTGCAGGAATTAAACTATCGTAGGCTGCTTCTATTTCCTGGTTGATGGTCCTGCTTAGTATGTAACGGCCGTTTACTATCAAAATCTGCTGCTCTCGCCCGTAGCGGTGCAGCCAGGGAGGTGAAATGAAGCCATAATAGCTGGCTCCTTCCTCCATTACCTCCCTTACCGGCAATAGGGTCTGAGCTGTCTCTAAGCCCCAAATAGCCGCTACACTCGAGCGCAAGTCATTGTTACCCGGGGTGCTCAAAGAGCGCCGACCTTCAATGAAAAGTTGAAAGGCAATTTCCGGATGAGCCAGGGCCAGACGCTCAACCACACTGGCTACCTGTGCAGCCTCGGTAGCGGGCTTTTTCAAGTAACGCCGCCTGGCCGGCGTATTAAAAAAAAGATCGGTGACCGTGACTACTGTTCCTTCCCGGCAACCCGCTTCCTCTACAGCTAGTTCCTTACCTCCTTCTATCTTTACTCGGGTACCCAAAATTGCACCGGGCGGCCTGGTAAGCATCTCCACCCGCGCTACCGCAGCAATACTCGGCAGAGCTTCTCCCCGGAAACCCAGGGTTTGTATGCAAAACAAATCTTCCGCCCGGCGGATCTTGCTGGTGGCATGGCGAGCGAAGGCCAGGACCGCATCCTCGGCATCCATACCCCAGCCGTCGTCCTGGACGCGGATGTATTCCTTTCCCCCGCCCTTAATTTCTACTCTTATATGCTTGGCCTGAGCATCAATGGCATTTTCTATTAGCTCTTTAACGACGGAGGCCGGGCGCTCTACTATTTCGCCCGCGGCAATCTGGTTGGCTGTTTGGGGATCTAAAATAACGATCTTGGGTCGCGACATATCGTATCCTCCTTAACCCCACCACCTCAGCTGATACTCATTTCTCCGGTATTTTCGCCGGCTCGCTAGCTTTTTCTGCCAGTTGAAAATAGCCTGCATAGCTTCTAGAGGGGTCTTGGCAAAAAGGTTGTACCCTTCTATCTCTTTCAATATTTCTAGTCCTACCTCGTTTTCATTTATTATTTCGCCGTTTGCTTCAGCTCCTTTTTCTTCACCCTTTTCTTCCTCCTGGGAACTGTTGAGCAACTCCCCTGCCCGCCGTAGAACCTCTTCTGGCAACCCGGCTAAGCGCGCTACGTGCAAACCGTAACTCTTATCAGTACCCCCGGGCACAATGGTATGTAAAAATATAATGTTTTCCCCTTCTTCCCTTACCGCTACACTATAGTTTTTTACTCCGGGCAAGTACTTCTCCAGCTCTACCAGTTCATGGTAGTGAGTGGCAAAAAGAGTGCGGCCTCCAATACGGTCATGGATATATTCTATTACAGCCCGGGCTATACTTAAACCATCGGTAGTGCTGGTTCCCCTCCCCACTTCGTCTAAAATAATGAGGCTGCGCCTAGTGGCCTGCCGCAAAATATAGGCCACTTCCTGCATCTCCACCATAAAAGTGCTTTGCCCGGCAAAGAGGTCGTCGCTGGCGCCTACTCGAGTTAGAATCCTGTCCACCAGGCCGATTTTAGCGGAGCTAGCGGGGACAAAGCTGCCTATTTGAGCCAGCAGTACTATAAGGGCCACCTGCCGGATATAGGTGGACTTGCCGGCCATATTAGGTCCGGTAATGATATGTAACCGTCGGGAAGCGCAATCCAATAAGGTATCGTTGGGAACAAAATCCTTGTCCTTTACTACCCTTTCCACCACTGGGTGGCGCCCCTGGCGAATCTCAATTACCTCTCCTTCATCTATAACGGGACACGTGTAATTATAATCAGCAGCCACCGTGGCCAAAGAGTTCAGCGCATCTAGCACACCCAGGGCCTTAGCCGTCCCTTGAATGCGGGGTAATACCCCTAACACTTTAGAACGCAGTTCTTGAAAAAGTTGGTATTCTAGTTCTTGCAACCTCTCTTCGGCCCCTAGCACCTGCTGCTCTAACTCTTTTAAGCGAGGAGTAATAAAGCGCTCAGCATTGGCCAACGTCTGTTTTCTTTCGTAATCTTCCGGCACCAAAGCCAGATTGGGGCGCGTAACTTCAATATAGTAACCGAAGACCCGGTTATACCCCACCTTGAGGGATTTAATACCCGTGCGTTCCCTTTCCTGGTTCTCCAGCCCGGCAATCCATTCCCGCCCGTGGCTCAACGCCTCCCGTAAGCGGTCTACTTCAGGATGGAACCCGGCCCTTATAAGGCCCCCTTCCTTTATACCGGCCGGAGGATCATCCACCAAAGCTTTAGCGATAAGCCCGGTGATCTCCGTTACTGCATCCAGTCGCTGGGACAATTTCTGCAAAAGGGAAGAGGTGGCCTCTTCCAGGGCCTCTTTAAGGGGGGAGACTACTTCCAGGGACTGGCGCAAGGCCTGTAAATCCCTGCCACCGGCCGTACCGTAGGCCACCCGACCCACCAGGCGTTCCAGATCCTTGACTTGTTTTAAAAGCCCGTAGATCTTCTGGCGCAGGAGGAAATTATGGACCAGCTCAGCTACGGCTTCCTGCCGCTCCCTTATGGCCTCCAGCTTAATCAAGGGCCGCTCTACCCACTGCTTTAAGGTCCGGCCCCCCATAGCGGTGGCCGTGCGGTCCAATACCCAGAGCAGGGAACCTTGACGGCCGCGATCCCTCCCGGCCGCTGTCAATTCTAGGTTCCGGCGTGTGGCCTGGTCTAAAGCCATATGAGTAATTTCATCCATCAGGGTTGGAGGTTCTAGGTGGGCCAAAGAGTTCTTTTGCGTAGCCACGATGTAGCTTAAAGCCATGGCCGCGGCCACTAGAACCTCCCCGCCCGCATCGAGGCGCCAGTGGTCACCGAAATGCCCTTGTAAAATATTTAGGGCTGTGTCCGGCGTCAAACCCTGGTCCCAAGGGGTAAAGATTCCGGAACAGTAAAAGCGCAAGCGCTTTACAAAATTAGTATCCTTTGTCCAGCAGGAAGGTAAAAGGCATTCTGCGGGTTCTAAACGCACAAGTTCATCCGCCAGTTCAGGGAAGCTTGTACATAAATTCAGGCGGAACTCACCGGTGGAAACATCAACCCAGGCTAGACCATAGCGTTCCTGCTGCGGCATAATGGCAGCCAGATAATTATTCCCCTTTTCCGGCAGAACTTTATCGTCGGTGATAGTGCCCGGGGTTATTACACGCACAACCTCACGGCGTACCAGCCCTTTAGCTAGGCGGGGGTCCTCCACCTGTTCGCAGATGGCAACTTTATACCCTTTGGCCACCAGCCGGGCTATATAGTTATCGGCCGAATGATAGGGCACCCCGCACATAGGAGGGGCATCTTCCCCTGATTCGCGGGAGGTTAAAACCAGCCCCAGCTCCTGGGAGGCTACCACGGCATCCTCGAAAAACATCTCATAAAAATCGCCCAGGCGAAAAAAGAGGATGGCATCTTTATGCTGATCCTTTAGCTCCTTATATTGTTGCATCATGGGAGTTAAGCTTGGGCCCCTGTCTTTTTTCATGCCGCAACTTCCCCTTTAAGCAGCCAGGTCTGCGCTAAGGTTATCTTAACCCGGACAAGTTTCCCTATCAGATCTTCCGGGCCGGGGAAAATAACCAATTTATTGGTCCGGGTACGCCCGCACAATTTAGTAGGATCGTTCTCGCTGGGCCCCTCCACCAGCACCTCTACCTCCTGGCCTACCAGGACCTCATTTTTTGTCCTACTGATCCGGTATTGTAAATCCATTAAGCGTTGCAAGCGCTCCTTCTTTACTTCTAAGGGAAGCTGGCCCGGTAAGGTAGCGGCTACCGTACCTTTGCGGGGAGAGAACATAAAGGTAAAGGCGTTATCAAACTGGACGCGCTCTACCAGATCTAAAGTATCGGCAAAATCCTCTTCTGTTTCTCCGGGAAAGCCGACAATTATGTCGGTGGTTATGCTTACTCCGGGGATATACTGGCGAAGATTGTCCACCAGTGCCATATACGCCTCTCGGGTGTAACCCCTATTCATTAGCTGGAGTATCCGGTTGCTCCCAGCCTGGACCGGTAAGTGGACGTGCTCGCAAACCTTGTTCAGGCGGCTAAGGGTTTGAACAAGTTCCAGGGTAAAATCACGGGGATGGGAAGTCATGTAACGGACGCGCCTAAGCCCTTCAATTCCATTGACCATCTCCAAAAGCCTGGCAAAGTTTATATCTCCCTCCAGATCTTTACCATACGAATTTACATTCTGACCCAGGAGCATTACCTCCAAGACACCATCGGCCACCAGGCCCTCAATTTCCCGTATAATATCTTCCGGCCGGCGGCTTCGCTCCCTGCCCCGCACATAGGGTACGATGCAGTAAGAACAGAAATTATTGCAGCCATAGCTTATAGTGACTAAAGCCTTGGCCCCGCCTGCCCTCCGGAGGGGCAAACCTTCTACTATCTCTCCTTCTTTTTCCCAAATGGCCTCCACTGGCTGGTTTAAAAGTGAAACCTGCTCCAGTAAGCGGGGTAGCTCATGGATATTATGGGTCCCATAGATTAAATCTACATGGGGTGCCCGCTGGCGCATTTTTTCCGCCGCCCCCGGCTGCTGCGTCATGCAGCCGCCCACGGCGATTATTAAATCAGGATTTTTGCTTTTAAGCCGGGCCAGCTGCCCCAGTTTGCCGTAAACCTTGTTTTCCGCTTTTTCCCGTACGCAGCAAGTGTGCAGTATGATAATATTGGCCTGTTCTGGAGCCGGGGCTTGTTGGTAACCTTCTTGTTCTAATAATCCTGCTATGGTCTCGGCATCTCTCTCATTCATCTGACAGCCGTATACTTTGATCCAGTAGGTCTTCACTGAAGCCTTTTCCTCCTGCTTTGTTGTTCTGCCCATATATTTAATTATAGCTTGCTCATAGGGTTTACACAAAGGGCGATAAAAAAGCCGCCTTTTTTAGCCGGCGGCCAGGACATCTTTCTAGCGAGGCTTAATGTAAAGACTTTTTATCTATATCGGGCTTATTTTTTTCCAGTAATTCTTGGAAGTCTTCTCCCTGTTCCTCTCCTATTAAATCTTCTAACGCTAAAGTATAAGCAGCCACCTTTTCCGTAATGTAGAGAGGCGCATTCGTCCTTAGAGCTAGAGCGATGGCATCGCTAGGACGAGCATCTACTACCACTTCTTTGCCCTGGTGGGTCAAGTATAATTCCGCATAATAAACACCATCGCGGACATCCTGCACTAGCACCCGGCTAACCTTAGCTCCTAGGCTTTCACATAAGGAACGCAGCAGGTCGTGGGTCATGGGCCGGTGGCTGAGTATCCCTTGCATAGCCATGGCAATGGCTTGCGCCTCGAAGGGCCCTACCCAGATGGGCAACACTTGTGACTCTTCCTGATCAACAAGGAGCACTACTGGGCTCATGCTTTGATCCAGGACAATTTGCTTTACCTTAACTGGTATGAGCACTTAAACCCACCTCCCTGCGCCGTAATCTTCTATACCCAAAGATACAACCCCGTTAGTTCATCGTATACCCTTTCCGGTGGTGCTGGCAAAGCTAATTCCTGAATAAAAACCTCGCCGGCCAACATAACCGTCCCCTCTAAAAGATGCCCTCCCAAAACCTTTCCTTCTTGGTTCAAAAAAGTTACATGAGCATGAACGAAGGGGCGACCTTCTTTCAGGCTTACATTGCCCAAACCTGAAAGAATCTCCATGGGTTCTTCTAAGTTGAAGGTAACAAATTCTTTGCGATCTTGCAAGTAGTAACCTACTTTGGCTTTTTGCACCCCTCCAAGAAATTTAATCCAGCCGAAGCGAATATCATGTTCCTCCACAATCTTCTGCAAAGCGATTAATAAATCTACTCCATAGGCCAGGCGGAAGGCTAGAACTCTGCCCGGCCTGCTTTCCCATTTCTTAAAATATAGATTCGTCATTTTTGCCCAACCTCCTGCCATTCTGGCCTGCTCAAACCTGGATTAAAGTATATTTTCTGCTCCCGAGGCCTATTTCCTCCCCATAGGCTAGCTGGTGAGTCCCATCATAGCCGCTGATAGCCAGGAATTTATCCTGAACTTCCCCTTTACCTTCCAGCCGCGTGCTGGGTAAAGGCGGCTGGGCATTAACCAAGTCCAGGCTAGCCTGATCTATGGCTACCGGATCATAAGAAGCCAGAATACCTACATCTCCTACGATGGCGGCATCATTCCAGGAATTGCAGTCACATTCCGGCGATACATGGGTAACAAAGTTAAAGAAGGCCACCTTGCCAGCTTTGTTTTGCAGTGCTCCGTAAGCATACTCCACTATTTTTTCTTGCAATACTCCCGGATCCGACTTAAAGTTGGGTTTAATGGCTCGGCGCGGGCAAGTAACGGTACACTCGCCGCAGCCTATACATTTTTCAGGATCAATTACAGCATGTTCTGCGACTGTAATGGCCCCGGCCGGGCACCACTTAAGGCACCTGCCGCAAGCCGTACATTTCTGGGCGTTAACTACTGGCAAAACGTCAGAGTGCATCATTTGTTTACCGCTGGGGCTGCCGCATCCCATCCCCAGGTTCTTTAGGGTTCCGCCAAAGCTGGTAAGCTCATGCCCCTTAAAATGGCTTAACACTACCATAGCATCGGCATGGTAGATGGCGCTGCAAATTTTTACTTCCTTAAACCGCTTAAGGTTAACCGGTACATTGATATAATCTTTGCCGTTCAAACCATCGGCAATAATTATAGGTGCACCCACCACGGCATAGGCAAAACCATTCTCTATGGCCGTTTGCAAGTGATCCACAGCATTGGAACGTGAACCCACATAAAGGGTGTTGCTGTCCGTTAAAAAGGGCTTGCCGCCCTGCTGCCGAATTAAATCCACTATCCGGCGGACAAAGGCCGGGTGGATATAGGCTAAATTGCCTTTCTCACCAAAATGAATCTTAATAGCTACCAGGTCTCCCTGGGCGATAACTTTATTAAAGCCAGCTCTATGCCAAAGGCGTTCCACTTTATCTATTAAATTTTTCCCTTTTTCCGTCCGCATATCAGACCAAAAAACGTCGGCTACCATATCCTCCGCTTCCTCTCCTCCGCTCAAAGGGTAATTTATATGCGATAATTGGGCGCTTCTTTAGTAATCATTACATCATGGGGATGGCTTTCCCTTAAACCAGCCTGAGTGATGCGGATAAACCGCCCTTTCTCCTGCAGCTCGGCTATAGTCCGGGTTCCCACATAGCCCATGCCCGCCTTAAGCCCGCCTACCAGCTGGAAAAGGGTCTCGGATACAGGCCCTTTATAAGGCACCCGGCCTTCAATGCCTTCAGGCACCAGTTTATCGGCCTCTTCCTGGAAATACCGATCTTTGCTGCCTTCTTTCATGGCCGCCAGGGAACCCATGCCGCGGTAACTCTTAAAACTACGCCCCTGGTAAATTTCGATCTCCCCAGGGCTTTCCTCCGTCCCGGCCAACAAACTGCCGATCATGACGGTGCTGGCTCCGGCAGCAATGGCCTTGGTAATATCGCCGGAATACTTAATGCCTCCATCGGCGATAACCGGTACTCCTTTTTCCCTGGCCACCCGGGCACAGTTCAAGATAGCTGTTAGCTGGGGGACACCTATGCCGGCAATAACCCTGGTGGTGCAGATGGACCCCGGCCCTACACCTACTTTTACGGCATCCACTCCGGCTTCAATTAAAGCTAAGGCCCCTTCCGCCGTGGCCACATTGCCACCTACCACTTCTAGAGAAGGGTATTTTTTCTTGATTTGGGCCACAGTCCGGAGGACATTTTCCGAGTGGCCGTGGGCAGTATCCACCACTATAACATCCACCCCGGCAGCCACCAGAGCTTCTACCCGTTCCATAGTATCCTGGCCTACACCTACTGCTGCCGCCACCAAAAGCCTGCCTTTCCTATCCTTGGCGGAGTTGGGATATTTCCGGGCCTTTTCAATGTCTTTAATGGTAATTAGGCCCTTAAGGTTGAAATGCTCATCTACCAGGGGCAATTTTTCTATTTTGTGGCGGCGCAAAATCTCCTTGGCTTCCTCCAGCGTGGTACCCACGGGCGCAGTTACCAGGTTATCTTTGGTCATTACTTCGCCGATGGGCCGGCTGTAATCCTGTTCAAAGCGGATATCGCGATTAGTAATAATTCCTACCAGTTTGCCGTCTACTGTTATCGGTACACCAGAAATATGATAATGCTCCATAATCTTGACCGCTTCCCCGACGCTGTGTTCGGGGCTCAGGTAAATGGGATCGGTAATGACACCGTGTTCGGATCTCTTAACCCGGTCTACCTCTTGGGCTTGCCGCTCAATGGACATATTTTTATGAATAACCCCTATACCGCCCTCCCGGGCCATGGCAATGGCCATCCGGGTTTCGGTGACCGTATCCATCCCGGCGCTAGCAATAGGAATGTTAAGCCGGACATTGCGGGTAAAATAAGAACTGACGTCTACTTCTCGCGGCAAAACGGCTGAAGCAGCCGGCACTAAGAGGACATCATCGAAAGTAAGGCCTTCTCCGATAACTTTATCCTCCAGCAAACAACCCCCTCCTCCCTAGATTTTATCGGCCTTCACTGAATTAGCAGCCCCGCGGAGGAAGACCGAACCCGTTTATTGCCTATTATAGCGTAGGCGAGAGGGGAAGTAAACTAATCCTGTCCCATAATTGACTGCAAACCATAACGTTCAAAATGATCCCGTAAACGGCTGATAACTTCTGGAGATACGCCGAAGGCTTTGGCCATTTCCGTATCCGATTTATTAGCCGCCAATCCTGCCATCAGGGCATCAAAATCAATGCCTACTTCAGCAGCCATAGTTTTTAAGCTGGGCTGGGTACTCCAGGGAACCCGACTTTGGGTAAAGGTTTCAGGCATAATGAATAAACCTCCTTCCGGAGGTAGTGTGCCTCGGGATAATTTTACTTATCCCCGTGCAAATGGTTCACATCATTAAATAAGGTGAGAATATACTGGCCGCCATAGCAATCCACGATACTTAAGCTTGCATTGTCCAACCGAAAGTGCCAGAGCCTTTCTAAACCCAGGCCTAAAAGGGAAAGAATTATAGTCAGCAAAGTACCTCCATGGGAAACTACAGCTACTTTCTGCCCCGGGTGTTTAGCTACTATTCCGGTTACTGCGTTACAAGCCCTCTTTTGCAACTGGGCGAAGCTTTCCCCGCCGGGCACCTGTTTCCCGGCCGGATCGGCCAGCCATTCCTCTAAGTCCGCAGGATAGGCAGCAGCAATTTCCTGGTAAGTAAGCCCTTCCCATAAGCCGAAATTTAGTTCCCGCAGGTCAGGCATCTCAATTACGGCCAGGCCGTGGGGCCAGGCTATTATGGCGGCCGTCTCCCGGGCTCGTTTCAGGTCACTGGCGTAGACGGCAGCCAGCCTTTCCTCCAGTAAGCGTTCGCGGAGCAAGGCTGCTTGCCGGCGTCCCCGGGGGCTTAGAGCCACATCCATGTGCCCCTGGTATCGCCCGCTATTATTCCATTCTGTTTCCCCGTGGCGGATGAGATAGAGCCTGGTACCCTGTCTCATGGCTGGCCCCCTCCAGCAGTTCTCTGAGCGTATGCAATAAAAAGTTATTAGCTTCCTCTTGCTTAACTGCCACACGGATATAAGCTTCCTTTAAACCGGGAAAAGTAGAGCAATCCCGGATTATAATCCGGCGGCGGGCACAGGTTTCCGCCAGTTGGCGGGAAGTCCAACTGCTTGAGCTGATGTCCACTAAAATAAAGTTGGCCTTGGATTGGTAGGGCTTGCTGCCCGGCAGGGAGGCCAATCCCCTATAAAGGCGGTCCCTTTCCTTCTCCAGCCAGGCCCTGGTGCGCAGCTGATACTCTCCATCCTTCAAAGCCTCTACTCCGGCCATCTGGGCCAGAATATTAACGCTCCAGGGATCCCTTCTTCCTTCTAAGTAGCTGATTAAGCCCGGCGCAGCCACTGCGCACCCCAGACGCAACCCCGGCAGGGCAAAGAACTTAGTTAAAGAGCGCAGCACAATAAGTTGGGCGGTCCGGGCGGCTATCCGGCACAAGGAGAGTTCGGGCCACTCTGCCACAAAATCTAGAAAAGATTCGTCCACTACCAGCCAGGTACCTTGTCTCTCGCTTTCCTCCCATATCCGGAAGAGATCTTCCCCCTCCAAGAGGTTGCCCACCGGATTGTTAGGATTGCAAAGAAAGGCCATATCTACCCGGGACAGGTGGCGGCAGTAGGCAGCCACATCCAGGTGAAAACCTTCGGATGGTTCTAGTTGTAGCGAAATTACTTCAGAACCCGCCGCCCTGGCCGCCCGGCTGTATTCGGCAAAGGTGGGCTCAGCCACCAGTACCGCCTTTGGCTTCAACAAAAAGCAAAGCAGATAAATAATCTCGGTAGCGCCGTTGCCTATTAGCAGGGTTTCCGGGGGCACATTGAGATACAGGGCCAGGGCTTCTCTAAGCTTCACATTGGCAGGATCAGGATAGCGCTGGATGGCCTTTAAGTTGGCAGCCAAACAAGCTAACACTCCAGGCGGAGGCCCCCAGGGGTTAATGTTGGCACTAAAATCCAGAATTTCTTCCGGCGACCAGCCATACTTTTGCTGCACTTCCTGCCAGTTGCCGCCGTGGAGAATACCAGCGCGGTTCAACGATCTCCACTCCCCCACCCCTCATTTTAGCCGGTATAAAGGCCAGCCAGGGATACCTTTCCTTAAGGCGGGCCTGTAACCTTTCCCGGTCTACTTCTCGGGGCCTATAAAGTACTCCGACTGCGGTACCGCTATGGGCCACATTTACGCCCAGAGCCCCGCAAGCCTGGGCCATTTCTATAACGAACTCCAACTCCGGCTTGGGTAGGATAATCTGATTGGCCCAGGCGCTTATAGTAGCGCCCCGGGCGACCAGCGTAGCCTCCCCCTTGGCCAGCCCTTCTCGCACCAGTTTAACCGCCTGTTGCACCATGGCTTCCTTAGCCTGATTTAATTTCATAAGGTCCGGCCGCCGGTTAAAGGCTATGGTATCCACCGTTCCGCCCAGATCGATTATAAGGATATCCAGGGGAGGCGGCTCTCCTAAATATTCCCACCGCCTTCCGGTCAAGTGCTCAAAAAGCACTATTCCGGGTAAAAAGACACCATCGCTGGGTTCCAACCCTACGGCAATGTCAATCAGTTCTTTTTCACTTAAAATCCTGCCGACAGCCAAAGCAGCAGCCGCTGCCGCCGCTGCTACGTCAGCCGTGCTGCTGGCCAGTCCCTTCCCTACAGGCAAGGCATTCCTGATCTCAACCCGCGCGCCGGCCCTTATCCCTAACAACTTAAAGGTCAACTTTACCGCCTCTAGGGCTTTGGACCTCCAGGCCGGTCCCCGGATGTCCTCCCCAGGTTCCAAGGTTACGGTAACTTCGGAGGCTATATTAATAGGACAAGTAATTAAAAAATAACTCCCGTCTACCATCCCCTGTACCAGCTCGCCGCAGGAACCGGGAACACGTACAGTGGCCCGCATTTAAGTTATCACCACCAGTATAAATAGCACCAGCACTTCTACCAGCTCGGCCAGGGCTCCATAAGTATCGCCGGTTAAACCGCCGATAAAGCGCGATACCCACCGGCCCCACCAGAAGGCAAACAGGGCTACGGTGGCCATAAGAATTAGGCCCCACCACCTGGCACTGCCATACACTATGGCCAGGGTAAAGGCACTGGCCAAATACAAGGGGCCGCGTGCCTTCCCTGCACCAAAAATAGTACCTAATCCCTGGTGGTGGGCATAAGGAAAAACCTTTAAGGCTAAAACCATGGCCCAGCGGGCCAGCACCAGCATTAGTATTAAGGCAGGCGCTAGACCAGTGACAGCCTGCCCGGCGCCGTTAATGGAAGCGGGGCGTAAGTTCATGAGGAGGCTAAAAAAAAGGCTGAACTTCACCAATAGCAAGCTGATCGCTGCAGTCACCCCGTGGGCACCCACATGGCTATCCTTCATAATCTCCAGCATGCGTTCCCGCTCACGACCGGAGAATAAGCCGTCGCAGGTATCCATAAACCCGTCCAGGTGAAGTCCCCCTGTCAAATATATCTCCACCGCCAGCAATAACCCGGCCTGGGCGGGGACCGGGAGCCGGGACAAGACTACCCACCAGAAAAGATACAGTATACCGGCCAGCACCAGCCCTACCAGTGGAAAATAGGTTGGGCTAGAAAGAAAATCTTCTCTCCGGGGGCAACCGCCGACTTGCAAGCGGGTCAAAAACTGCAGGGCCGCTACAAAGGAGTTAACCTGCGCCTTCAAGAATCCAGCGCCCCCGAGACACCGGCTTCGCTAAAGGTGGCCATTTCATTATATATCTTAACGGCAGCATCTATAAGGGTCATGGCCAAAGCAGCACCCGTCCCTTCTCCTAGGCGCATGCGCATGGTCAACATAGGTTTTAACCCCATCATTTCCAGCATGATGCGATGTCCCGGTTCTTCGGATAAATGGGAAGCTATAAGGTACTCAGAGACCAAAGGGCAAAGGCGTGTAGCGATGAGAGCCGCTGCTCCGGAAATAAAACCATCAATGACGACGGGCACTCGATGGGCGGCGCCGGCCAGGATGACCCCGGCCAGCCCTCCTATCTCGAAACCACCCACCTTGGCCAGCACGTCTAAGGGATCCCGGGGATCGGGTTGGTTAACCCTTAAGCCCTGTTCAATGGCCTTGATCTTTCGTTGCAGCCGCTCATCATCTACTCCTGTACCCCGACCCACGATCTCCTTAACCGGCAGACCGCTGAAAGCGGCTAAAATGGCCGTACTGGGGGTGGTGTTGCCTATACCCATCTCTCCGATACCTAAGATTTGCGCACCGGCCTCAATTTGTTCCCGGGCCACTTCTATCCCTATCTCCAGGGAGTGCCAAGCCTGTTCCCGTGTCATGGCCGGTCCTTGAGCCAGATTGGCCGTACCGTAAGCTATTTTCCTTTTTACTAAGCCCGGTACCTCGGGTAAATCCCTGGCCACACCGATATCGACTAGCACTAAATTGGCCCCCGCGTGGCGGGCCAGGACGTTAATGGCCGCTCCGCCCCGGGCGAAGTTTAAGACCATTTGGAGGGTTACTTCCTGGGGATAAGCACTGACCCCTTCTGCTACTACTCCATGATCTCCGGCCAGTAAAATGTGGGTTTTCTTTAACAGGCCACGGGGTTCTTCTCCCCGAATGCCGGTTATTCTCTTCACCAGGTCCTCCAGAACCCCCAGACTTCCAGGAGGCTTGGTCAAATTGTCCAGGCGCTCCTGAGCTATAAACTCTATCTCTTTATTTAACGGCTTAATAGCCGCCAAGGTTTGTTCCAGCAGAGACATAAGTTTTCCTCCTTCTTCCCTTTTGGTAACGAAGGCAAGCTCGCAGGAAACTTTTAGCTATTTCCGGATTGCCGGCAAAATGAATATGGAGATAAGACGCCAGAATATTGCGGTAGGCAAAGCCTTCCTTCCCTCCGGGTCTGCCCTCCCAGATGTAGGCCCAGGGGAAAGAAGCTAACAGCGGCCTCATGCTAGAATAATGGAACTCGTGCCCGTGTATCATTTCTCCTCGCTTACAAAACAGAGTATTTCTTAAGGCCCTGGCCCGTCGATAGCCCATGCCTACCAGGCGGCCTTCCATCCGGCATCGGGCCGGCACTATTCCGGCCAGGGGCCAGTACCTGCCTTCCTTATCCTGCAAACCCCGGCAGAGATACATTAAGCCGCCGCACTCAGCGAAAACAGGCAAGCCAGCAGCAGCCAGCCCGCGGATCTCCTTAAGCATCCTCCTGTTGGCGGATAGTTCCGGCAGAAAAACCTCGGGGAAGCCACCGCCTATGAGCAGGCCCGCTATTCCCGCCGGGAGTTTTTCATCCTTTAGGGGACTGAAAGGAGCCAATTCCGCCCCTAAAGCCTGTAAATAATCCAGACCGTCCTGGTAATAAAAGTTGAAAGCTTTATCCAGGGCCACCCCTATGGTTACCCTGGGGTTTAAAGGCTCCCCGGGAAAGCAATTTGTTGGGGGTGAGGGTAAAGGTGGCACCTGTTGACTCAAGCGAAAAATCTGCCTTAAGTCCAGGCTGCGGGCCATAATATAGCCCAGCCGCTCTATGGTTTGCCTTATCCCGGCCTGTTCCACCGGCGGCACTAATCCCAGGTGCCGGGAAGGAAAGGCAGGTAAAGCTCCCTTGGGCAACCAGCCCACCACCGGTATACCCGTCGCCTCTTCCACGGCCCTTTTTACCAGCTCCAGGTGGCGGGAGCTGCTTACCCGGTTGAGGATCACCCCCACCACCTTCACTTCAGGATCCAAGCGGCTATAGCCTAGGACTACGGCGGCAGCGCTCTGCCCCAGGGAAGTAACGTCCACTACCAGCAGGACAGGTGCTTTTAGCAGTTTGGCGATGGCCGCCGTACTGCTGCCCGCGTCCTCCAACCGTCCATCGTAGAGGCCCATAACGCCCTCTATCACACAAATATCGCAGCCTTCAGCGGCGCGCACAAAAAGTTCCACTACCCTTTCCGGCGGTACCAGAAAAGTGTCCAGGTTGCGCGACGGGCGACCGGTAGCCACAGTATGATATCCCGGATCTATATAGTCGGGCCCCACTTTAAAGCCCTGCACCTTCAAGCCCCATTGAGCAAAGGCAGCCATCAGGCCGGTGGCAATACTGGTCTTGCCCACACCGCTCTTCGTACCAGCAATGACTATCCGGGGCTGGTTCACACCCTTTCATCCTTCCCGCTACAAGTAATCACCGCACAAAGGTATCTCCTCCTAACGGCTAAAGAGCCAGATTATCCACCCCGAGCAGGTAGCAAATAACAAGAGAGTTATACCCATAAGCCAAACCGCCTGGACGATATGCTGAGCTTTCAAACGAGTCTCTCCTTCGCCGATAAAAGGCCGTTCTTCCGGTCTTCCCTGGTAGTAATTTACACCGCCCAGGCGCACTCCCAGGGCCCCGGCCATAGCAGCTTCAGGATATCCGCTGTTGGGACTGGGATGGCTGCGCCCGTCGCGCCGGACTATCCGCCAGGCCTCTAACCCCCTGCCGTTCCAGAGCCAAGCAGCTAAGCAAAGCAGGCCGGCGGTCAAACGAGCGGGGATAAAATTGGTTAGGTCATCCACCCGGGCAGCAACCCGGCCGAAATAAAGGTAACGTTCATTCTTGTAACCCAGCATGGAATCTAAAGTATTAATAGCGCGATAGGCCATGGCCAGGGGTACACCACCTATTAAGGCATAAAAGAGGGGAGCTATAACGCCGTCGCTGGTATTTTCCGCCACACTTTCCACGGCGGCCCGCGCTATCTCACTTTCGTCCATCTTCTGAGTATCCCGGCCCACAATCAGGGCCACCTGGCGGCGCGCAACTGCCAAATCCCCCTTCTTCAAAGAAGAGGCAATTTCCAGGGCTGCCCCCGCTAATCCCCTGGCAGCTACGGTAGTAGAAAGCAGCCAGGCGCTTAAAGCTAGCGCTAAGAAGGGGCTCCACCCCCGGCTTAAGAGGATTAAAGCCTTAGTGGCAGCCCAGCTCGAGCCTACGATTATTACCTCTATTATAAGTCCGGCCACATACTGGCGGCGTATAGTAACTGCCCAGGGCCTGAGCCGCTTTTCTAGGGCCACAATACCTAGGCCCATTATCTGGGTAGGGTGGAGCAGCCACTGGGGATCGCCCACTACTATATCCAGGAGCAGGGCCAGTATAAAAACTGCCAGGTCAGGGGGCAAAATCTTCACCTGCCAGCGGACGGTCCAGGTCCATGATTTGGGACAATCTTTTTAGGTCCAGATTGGCCGCCACCACCCTGGCCAGCTCATCCAAGCGCCTTTCCCGGTCGGCAATATAGTTCACATATGAGGTGGCGGAAACCTTTAAACCTCTCCGCCGGCGAAGCTCACCCAGCAACAGTCGCCGCCAGTTGTCGTTGTCAAAGATGCCGTGGATATAGGTACCCAGGATGTTCCCGTCTGGCGATACGGCCCCGTCCTCGATCTCTACTTCGGCTTCCCCACGTCGTTTTAAATAAAAGGCCGGTGGCGTATTCGCTCCTCTTTCCGTAACCCCCATATGAATCTCATAGCCGCGGACCCGCTCCTGGGGTGGTAAGCTAAGAAAAGGCCCTTGTCCTGCTGCTTCCGCCTCCACCAAATAAGTAGCCTTCTCCGGCAAAAAGGTAGTAACTACAGGTAATAAACCTAAGCCCTCTACTTCTTCGATATTACTTTCAACGCCTAAAGGATCCCTTATAACTTCCCCCAGCATTTGAAAACCACCGCATATCCCTATTACCGGGACTCCCCGGGCTGCCAGATTTTTAATCTCTTGGTCGCGGCCGTAACGGCGCAAGTAAAGGAAATCCTCGATGGTGTTTTTGCTGCCCGGAAGAATCAAAAGGTCCGGCTTCCCCAAGGGTGTATGGATGTCCACATAGCGAACATTAACTCCCGGCTCCTGCTCCAGGGCGTCGAAATCGGTAAAGTTAGAAATTCGGGGAAGGAGTACCACCGCAATATCCAATTCTTCCGGTCCAGCATACCTGCACTGTTTTTGTTCCAGCACCACCGAATCTTCTTCCGGAAGCCCGAGATCTTTTAGGTAGGGAATTACTCCCAAAACAGGCTTGCCCGTTCGCTGCTCCAGGAAATCCAGGGCAGGCCTTAATAAATCCAGGTCACCCCGGAATTTATTTATAATAATGCCGGCCACCAGTTCCCGCTCGTCCGGCTCCAGAAGCTCCAGAGTACCTACTACCGCGGCCAGAGCTCCGCCCCTGTCGATATCCGCCACCAGCAAAACAGGGGCGCCTACCATTTTGGCTATGCGCATATTGGCTATCTCGCGGTCCTTCAGATTAACTTCTGCCGGGCTACCGGCCCCTTCGATAACAATAACTTCAAACTCCCGGGCCAGAGTTTCATAAGCCTGGGCTACGGCCTCCAGCAAGTGCAAGCTTAAGTCACCATGGTATTCTTTAGCCCCCAGGTTGCCTAGGGGACGGCCCAGCACAATAACCTGGGAAGAAGCATGGGCCGTCGGTTTCAGCAACACAGGGTTCATTTCCACCCGGGGCTCTATTCCGGCAGCCCACGCCTGGACCACCTGGGCCCGGCCCATTTCCCCTCCGGTGGCAGTTACATAGGAATTGTTGGCCATGTTCTGAGCTTTAAAGGGGGCCACCTTAAAGCCGCTACGGTAAAAAATACGGCATAGCGCAGCTGCCAGGAGGCTTTTGCCCACATTGGAACTGGTGCCCTGCAGCATAATATTCTTGGCCCTCACCTTAAAACTTCCCCTTTCTTGGACCCTCTTGAAATAGCCAGCTTTACCTGTGGGGGTTGGCTGGCAAGGCCTTAAAAATACCGCTGTTAGCTGGTGGGAAAGGCCAGGTATAGCAAAGCGTTGACAGCGGCTACGGCCACCGCGCTCCCTCCTTTGGACCCGCGTACTGTAAGAAAGGGGATGGGACTTGCTTCCAGAGCCGCCTTAGCTTCGGCCGCTCCCACAAAACCTACCGGCGTCCCGACTATGGCGGCCGGTCTGGTCTCCCCGGCTTCAATTAATTCCAGCAAGCGGAACAGGGCCGTAGGAGCATTGCCGATGGCCACTAAAGATCCCTGGATTTGAGGCGCCAGTTGCTCCATAGCTACCATGGCCCGGGTCTGCCCGCGGGCTAAAGCCAGCTGGGCCACCCTTTCATCCCGGATGGCGCAAATTATAGGGCAATTTCCCCGGCTGGCCAGGGCAGCGCTAATACCGCTGCGCACCATCTCCACATCAGTGATAATGGCCGCACCGCGGCGCAGAGCGGCGGTAGCGGCTGCTACCAGTTCCGGGTGAATTACCGTAAGTTCCGCATAGCTCAAATCCCCCGTGGCGTGAATAATACGGGTCAGGATTTCCCTTTCCTCACGGCTGTTAACTACTTTTTTAAGCCTGGACTCTATGACCTCCCAGCTTTTAGCTTCAATGGCCCTGGGGTCCCGCAAAAAGTCCACCCGGCGCCACCTCCAGGATCCGCTCAACTATTATTTCGGCAATACGGCGGTCGGCTCCTAGATTAGAAGCATAGATCAGTTCTACTTCAGGGTATGCCTGGCGGATTCTATCCAGCTCCTCGGGTATATCCCGCTGGACATGCAGGCCATTACAGAAAAAGATGGGTACCACTATAATCCTTCTTATCCCCTCGGCAACCACCCGGGCTACTCCTTCGGCCAGGTCGGGCCTGGCGCGCATCATATAACAGGCATCCACCCGGATACCCCCCAGCAATTCCGCTACCTGCCACGCCAGCTGGCGCAAGTGCTCATTAGCTTCTGGTATGCGGCTGCCATGACCCAAAAGGATTACACCGGTCCTCATACCGTTCCTCCTCGATTTAAAGATGTACTTCCTGCCTATCCTTCCTACGCCGCCACGGTTAAACTCACCGATCCTCGTTAAAATTCACAAACGGGATAATGCCGCCAAAATTTCCTCTAAGGACATCCCTTGAGCTTCTGCCGGGGGCTCCACCACAATTACTTCCATTTCCAAATCCAGGGCCGCCTGAATTTTAGCCTCCGTGCCGCCAATCTTACCGCTGTCTTTGGTCACCAGGACTTCCGCCCCATATTGCTTATAGAGGGCCAGGTTTAGCTCGTAACTAAAGGGGCCCTGCATGGCAATAATGTCTCGGGGGCCAAAACCTAGGCTCAGGCATTTTTCCAGGGAGGACCTCTCGGGTAACACCCGGACTATCAAGCGCTTAAGTTTTAAGGCCGGGTGTTGGGCAAAGATCTCCAGCTTCCGGGTGCCGATGGTCAGGAAAATGGTTTTACCCTGCGCGGTAGCCGCAGCGGCGGCGGCTTCCTCCCAGCTACTTACCACCTTTAACCGTGGGTCCCCGGGCAACAGCGCCTTCTCCCGCTGGTAACGGAAATAAGGGATAGATAACTCGCCACAGACCTGCCGGCTTAAAGCAGTTATCTGCAAAGCAAAAGGGTGAGTCGCATCAACTAAGGCTAAAGGCTTTCTTTCCAGCAGCAACTCTTTAAGCAAAGAGGCCGTCAGTTCGCCCTGCCAGACTTCAGAAGCTCCTGCTTCCCGGGCCAGCTCGGCTCCATAAGGAGTAACAGCTGTAGCTATTACTCTATAGCCCCGCTCACGCAAAGCCTGGATAACCCGGCAGCCGTCAGAAGTACCCGCCAAAACTAAGATCACCAAGGATACCCCCTGGGCGTTACCATCCAGCCCCCTAAAACCCGGGTCTGGCTGTTCCCGATAATTACGGTAGCCTGCATGTCTATGGGCAGACTAATGAAGGAATCCAGATCCGAAAGCCATATTTCTTCTCCTGGCCGGCCGGCATTGCGCACTACTCCCACAGGGGTAGTGCCGCGACGGTACTTAAGCACTATCTCCCGGGCCCGGGCCAGGTGTTCAGGCCTACCTTTACTTCTGGGATTATATAGAACCAGGACGAAATCAGCTTGAGCAGCCAGTTCGATGCGTTTTACAATCAGCTCCCAGGGAGTAAGGCGATCGCTTAAGCTTATGACGGCGAAATCATGCATCAGCGGTGCGCCCAGAGCCGCGGCCGCTGCCGTAGCTGCCGTAACACCGGGTATAATCTCTACTGCCAGCTCCCGGTTTAAACCCTCCCGGTGCAGAATTTCCAGTACCAGCCCAGCCATCCCGTAAACTCCCGGATCTCCGCCGGAAACCACCGCCACCCTAGCACCTTCCCTGGCTCGCTGGACAGCCTTCCAGCAGCGCTCTACTTCTCCCGTCATGCCCGTGGCAATTATCTCTTTCCCTGGAAGCAGTTCACTAATCTGCTCCAGATAAGGAGGGTAGCCGGCTACTACTTCTGCCCGGGCCAACGCTTCCCTAGCCCTGGGTGTCATATCCTCTAAATTTCCGGGCCCCAGGCCCACTATGGCGATACTGCCCGCGCCAGGGCCACGGTTACTCCCTGGTGACTCATTTTGCGGCATAAGAGTTCCCCCTTTTTTGCTCCCAGGAGAGCTGCCGGCTCGCACACACCGCCAATACCTATTCTTTCTTCTACTAGCCCTGACCGAGAAAGCTCAGGGTACTCCTTTAAGAGTATAGCCAGCTCTTCCCTTTTAAAAGTTAAGAGGGGTAAGCCTAAATGCTGGGCTGCGGCCAGCAATCCGTCTTCCTTGGCCTTTATTTCTATAGTAGCCAGAGCAAGAAGGCTCCAGCGGCTTCGCCTCGTCATTTTAAGGGCCTGCCCCAGGGCGGATAATACTGCCCTCTTGTCTATACCGCGCCGGCAACCTATACCGGCCACCAATTCCCGCGGCCGCAGAAAGATCCAGGGCCCTGGAGGCAGAACAAGCCGGCGGGAAGTTACCAGCACTCCCCCTTCCCATAGTTGAGGGTCCCTATACTCCTGCAGGGGCTGGACCTTAAGCCCCGGCATCCTCCGGGAAAGCTTCCCCAGCCAGGGATCCTCCGCCCAAAACCCTATTTTTTTCCCGTTGACCAAGGCTGCCATGACCTTGGTCAGTTTTTCTGCCGGGACTGCCTGCAGGCCCAACTCCCGGGCGAGTACATCCAAAGCAGGCAAATTTTGTACATCGCTAGCAGTGGTAATTACGGCTTTTCCGCCCAGGAGTTCGGCCAGGTGCCTGGCCAAAGCATTGGCGCCGCCCAGGTGCCCTCCTAAAAGGCTTATGGCATACTCGCCCTTTTCATCCAGGACCACCACTGCCGGGTCCTTCGTTTTATTCTCTAGATAAGGAGCCAGACAGCGGACTACGATGCCGGTAGCCATAATAAAGACCAGTCCGCGGTAGCTATGCCACAGCCTACCACAAAAAGCTCCCAGGCCTCCTTCCAGGGGAAAAAGAGGTGTGGTAAGGGATTCTCCAACTATTAAGCCAGCCGGGGCATAAATATCGGCGCCAGCAGTATAGGCGCAGGCCAGCCGTTTAGCCGTGGCCAGGCCCTGCCTGGTCAAGGTCACAATGGCTATACGCATCCCTTTTCCTCCGATAGCCATGGGAAAATTCCGGATGGTAGAGACAAGATCGAGTGGAGGTCCCTTTCAAAAAGTCGCCCACCAACAAGAGAGCTGTCCGCTGGATGCCCTCTTCCCGCGCCTTGGTGGCAATATTCTCCAGGGTACCGTAAATAATCTTTTCCTCCGGCCAGGAAGCTTTATAAACCACCGCTGCCGGCGTCTCCTTACCGTACCCTGCAGCCAGTTCGGCAGCGGCCTCCGCAAAATTTTGGGCGCTTAAGAAGAGGCAGAGGCTGGCGCGGTGGCGGCTTAAGTCTACCAGATTTTCTCCTGGCGGCACAGGTGTCCGGCCACCGCGGCGCGTCAAAATAAGGGTTTGGCTCTGACCTGGCACCGTAAATTCCTTGCCTACCGCTGCAGCAGCGGCAGCGAAGGAACTTACCCCGGGCACAATCTCATAGGGGATGCCGCGGGCGGCTAAGGCCTCCATCTGTTCTTGAATAGCCCCATATAAGGAAGGGTCTCCGGTGTGCAGCCGTACCACCTTCTGGCCTTTTTTAACCGCTTGCTCCATGAGATCAATGATCTCTTCCAGGGTCAGGGAAGCGCTATCGTAGCAAGCAGCACCGGGTCGAGCCCACGTCAGCAAAGCCGGGTTAACTAGAGAGCCAGCATAAATAATAACCTCAGCTTCTTTAAGCAGCCGCTGTCCCTTAACGGTGATTAATTCCGGGTCTCCCGGTCCCGCACCTACAAAATAAACCTTCACGTCCGGTCCCTTCCTTTAACAATGATCAAGGAAAGATAATCCTGCTTTTGGCCCATCCCGGCTTCCAGGTCCCAGGAAAAGCTCTCTCCCTTTTGCCCACACCGGGTTACCAGTACAGAATTTTTCACCACCCCGGCCCGGGCCAGTATTCGAACTATCTCATCATAACGCCTGGCTACCTTCATTAGCACCAAATTGGGGAACAGGGGGATTAACTCCTCTAAACTCTCAGGATTCCGCAGGGCCGGTATAATGGCCAGGGGCTCATCCCCCTTGGCCAGGGGTAAATTTAACCTGGCGGCAGCCGCTGAAAAAGAAGTGATACCCGGTACAGTTTCAATGCAAATGGTTGGATCCAGTCTCTGGATTATTTCCATCAAATAGCTGTACGTACTATAAAGACTGGCATCGCCCAGGGTCAAAAAGGCTACATCCTTCCCCTCCTGCAATTTATCTAATAAGGCTTTAGCCGCTGCCTCCCAGCAGCGCTCCAGGTAAGAATGGTCGCGGCTCATGGGCATGAAAAGGGAAAGGATCTCCTGTTCCGGCCGGATAAATTGTTTAACTACTCCTAGGGCCAAGCTCTCTTCTCCCCGCTGGGAAACGGGAACGGCCAGGACAGGCACTTCCTCTAGGATGCGCCGGGCTTTTAAAGTGATCAGCTCCGGGTCACCGGGGCCCACCCCCAGGCCGTATAATTTGCCGCTCATAGCTCTCCTCCTCAACCGGCTACCAATTGGATAATATAGACAGGATTAAGGGCACGAAACATGTGGCGCTCACCCACCTTTTCTAAACGGGCCAGGTTGACTGCCACTGCTGATGTAGCATATCCTTTTTCGCGCCCGTAAGCCACGCTTTCCCACAGGGTGTCCAGGGTAATGGCATTTATAACCATAATGCCTTGGGGCCGTAAACTTTGGCTGCAGTGCTCCAGGATAGCCCGGAGTTCTCCCCCGCTACCTCCAATCAATACGCGATCTGCAGGTGGTAAATCTGCTAAGGCCGCTGGCGCCCTGCCGGCTACTATCACCACATTTTTTAACCCAAAAGATTCCACGTTAGCCCGCGTTAAATTTAGGGCCTCTTCATCCTTTTCCACGGCATATACTCGTCCCGGAGCTACCAGACGAGCAGCCTCTACCGTTAAAGAGCCGGTGCCGGAGCCGACATCATAAACGGTCTGGCCGGGCGCCAGGCGGGCCTTGGCTAAAGTCAAAGTGCGGAGCTCTTCTTTGGTCAGGGGTACTTTTCCCCGCTCGAAGAGCTCATCGGGAATGCCCGGGGTGCTGTAGGGCCATCTACGCTTTGTCATATCCACTTATGATCACTGCCATAGGATCAAAATCGGAGCCAGCCAGATCCCTGGCCAAAAGGTGGGCCACCCTTTCCTCCCGTCCTCCCAACTGGGCTCCCACCCAGAGCCTAAGTTCCCCCAACCCCTTATCCGTCAAGTACCTTCCTACCTCTGCCGGAGTGTTGCTCCCCCCTGTGAGAAGGGCAAGCAACAGTTCATTTCGGGCCAGGCCCTCCAGGTAGGCGTCCAACATATTCAGCGGGCGCCCGTGCAGGCTCACAATAGTCGCTCCTTCCCAGCCACAACCTAGACGGGCAAAGGCGAGCTGTACGGAGCTTATTCCTGGTATCACCCTGATCTCTTCCGGGGGGAAACGGCATCTCAGCCATCCCAGGAGGCTGTAAAGGCCAGGATCTCCAGATACCAGGACGGCGGTAGGCCGCCCACGCACCTGCGTTAAGTAGTGGAATAAAGCGTCCAGGTCGGCATCAATCGCCTTTTTTTCCCGTTCCAAAAAGGCAAATAGATGCAAAGCTCGGGGACCGCCTACCAAAATCTCGGCCTCGGCCACCGCCTGGTAGGCTGCCGGTGTTAGCCAGGAGGGATCTCCCGGACCCACCCCCACCACCGTTAACCACCTGTTATTCCTTCCCGCCATTTCTCCACTCTCCCAGTATGGCCCTGGCCTGCTCATCCTGGCCAATGATTCTCCCCTGCAGGTCTAAAAGGGCGGTCCCTACTTCCAGTGCCCCATGAACTAATTCTCGGGCTCGCTCGCTAGCCAGGCCTGCCAAGTAATTCCAAAAAGCGAAATAACGCTCTCCCTCCAAGGCTTGCTCGAGGATAGAGAACACCGCCTCCACCGTAGTAGCGGTTAAGATAGCCTGGACCACCTCTGCGGGGGCGCCCCAGGCTGCAGCCCGGGCCGCCACTATTTCCCGCCGGGCATCAGCTATGCGGCTATGGGTATAAAAAATGCCTCCTGCTACTTTAACCAGCTTGCCGGCATGGCCCCAAAGGAGAATCCGCTTAATCCCTCGTTCAGCACAAGCCTCCAAAAGATAACCGATAAAGTTGCTGGTCAAAATAACCGCCCTCGCCGGCAAGCCATAACCTTCCACCGCCTGGCGCTGGCCCATACGGCCGGGAGTTAAAAGCAGAGTATCGTAACCTGCGGCTAGGGCTACATCGATCTGGGGCAGGAGGGAAGTACGGAAAGCTTCTTCCGACATGGGCTCCACAATGCCGGTAGTTCCCAGAATAGAGAGCCCGCCCTCTATCCCCAACTGGGGATTTAAGGTGCGCCGGGCCAATTCCTCACCGCCGGGGATGCTAATAGTTAATTCCAGCCCCTGCCCGGGGGGGATAAAATCTTTAACCGCTTCCCTAATCATGGCCCGGGGCACGGGATTGATGGCCGGCTCACCTACTGGAACAGCCAGGCCGGGACGGGTGACTATTCCTACTCCTTCACCGGCCCGCAAAATAAAGCCCTTTTCTTGCGGCCGGGCCCTAACCTGGACAGCTATTCCGTGGGTAATATCAGGATCGTCGCCAGCATCTTTTATAACCGTAGCCTCAGCCCAGCCTTCCCCCCGCCGAACAGTTACAGGTAACTCGATTTCCTTTCCCTGAGGAAGAGTTATTCGCACTGTATTTTGGACCCCGTCCTTACACCAGAGGGCCTTTACTGCTGCTTTAGCTGCAGCCGCGGCACAAGTACCGGTGGTGTAACCCTGACGTAATTTCTTGACCATCCTTTCCTCCATTACCGCCTACCCGTTAGCAGGTCCGAGCTTTTAGCTAAAGCTTTTATCTCCACCGGCACCCCACAAACCACCAGATAAACTTCATCGGCCAGGCTGGCTATCTCCTGATTGGCCAGTCCCAAAAGGTCGCGGTATAGGCGACCCAGGGGATAGGGTGGTACTGTTCCCGAGCCCACCTCATTGCTCACAATGATCACCTCAGCAGGGACCTCCCAGGCTTTCTGGGCCATCTCTTTAACAAAAAGTAATATAGCCTCCTCATCCATCTTTTCTTCCACCAGCAAGTTGCCCACGTAAGCGGACAGGCAATCGATGAGGAGAAGTCGCCCTGGCTTGCCCCATTCCTCTATAACTCGGGTCACCTTTAAGGGCTCCTCTACAGTGCGCCACCCGGCCGGCCGCCGCATCTTGTGCCGGGCCACCCGGCTGGCCATCTCTGCGTCCGTCACCCTGGCTGTGGCCACGTAAATAACTTCTCCGCCCCAGCCGGAGGCCAGTTCTTCTGCAAACCGGCTCTTGCCGCTCCTAGCGCCGCCAGTGATTAACACCAGCCTGCCCCTGTCCACTCCTTAACCCCCTTAAGCCACGCGCTGCACTACAAAAAAACCCAGCCTCTCGCCTAAAGGCTGGGTTTTCTGTCTAAAACACTAGCCCTTCCCTTGACGCGAGGGTTAACAAGGCTTACCAACAGGCAGGTTTCCTGGCTTCCGGCTCACCGCTTTTTCTTCCCCTTCCCAGGCTACAGGCCCAGTGGGCTTACCGAAGAAAAGCTCCCCGGTTACAGTGGCGCGCCCGCTCAGGATTTGCACCTGATTCCCTTTTAACCTTTATGGCACCTGTCGGCTTTCCCATATTTTTTTATTTTCTTCAGTATATCGCAATGACCACTACTAATCAAGGGATTTTATGGCTTAAGATTATGTGCTTAGTTATTGAGGACACCCAGTGCGAGCCCACAAGCAGGCTAGCAGGATAAAAATGGGTAACCACCTCATTTTATGGCCAGGGCGCGCTCCTTTAATCTATCTATTTCCTCTTCGCTAACGGTGGCTGCGCCCAACTCGCTATGGTCTGGAATATTCAAGCCGTGAAAATCCGACCCACCGGTAACTAATAGGTTTAGTTCCCTGGCTAAAGAATGATAGCGGGCAACGGCTTCTCGGTCATGTAAAGGGTAATAAACTTCTAGCCCCTGCAAACCATAAGCCACTAGCTCTTTTATTATTTCATCTTTACCTATCAATCCCGGGTGGGCCAATACAGCTACGCCCCGCCAAGCAGAAATTAGTTGAACAGCTTCTGCAGGTGAAATTTTATAACGCGGAACATAGGCCGGCCGTCCACGTTCCAGGAGCTCACCAAAGGCAGCTTCTATGGAAGGCATAAATCCCTTGGCCACCAGGGCCTGGGCGATATGCAGGCGGCCTACAGCTTTACCCTGGACGAACCGGGCCACCTCATCCCACGTAAGTTCGTAGCCCAGTTCTCGCAATTTGGTTACCATCTTAAGACCTCGCTGCTGCCTGTCCTGCTGCAATTGGTATAAAAAATTATGTAGCTTGTCCCCTTGAAAATCAATATAATACCCTAGGAGGTGTACATCACGTCCTTCCCATTCGGTGCTCAATTCAATACCGGGAATAACCTCAAGATTATAGAGAGAAGCCCCTGTCAGAGCTTCCTCTAATCCATCAACGGTGTCGTGATCGGTAATAGCTATGGTGCTTAACCCCTTTCCCCAAGCCAGTTTAACCAGGTCCAACGGCTTGAGCTTGCCGTCGGAGGCTACGGTATGGGTATGGAGGTCACCCTTTTTGCTCATTTCCGTCCTCCCGGTATCCTCTGGCTATTTATTAAAAACCAGGACTCGCCCTTCTTCCCGGAAAGCTATTAACTTTTTCTGAGGTACTTCTCCTTTTATACTCTCCAACATATGATCAATTATTTCTTCTTGAACCAACAATTCTTCTTCCTGAATATTCTCGGTCGCCTCAGCCACCAGGGCTTCGTTAAATTCCTGACGCACCAGGGTGATGATCAGGCCAATTTCGCCCTGGGATAGGGTCTCAACATCCCGCTGCACTTCCAAGACGGTTAGCTGCTGAAAACAACTATATTTTAAGCTGATCACCCGCGGCACCCGATTTTCGAGAAGATTATAGGTAGATAAAGACTTAATAAAGCGCCGGGCAAACTGCTCCAGATCCTTTTCTTTTAAAGAACTGGTTAACATAAAAGAAAACTTTAATATGCGGCTACTGGGCTCATAATTAATAGTCCCTACTTCCGGATAGCGCACTAAAATGGAAATCAAAAGGCCAACGCTATCGGATATCTCGCCATCATACTTGTATCTAAGGCCCATATGGTCTCCACCTGCCTTTTAGTCCAAAAACCATCATCAAAGCTTAGTTCTGCACCTTCTTTAAAAATCCTGCTTCTTTAACTTTTTTGATCTAGAAAATATAGTGGCAGAGATGGTAATTTGCCACCTATCCCTGCCACCCGTTCCATCTATTTCGCATAATCCACAGCTCTTGTTTCCCGGATAACTACCACTTTGATCTGCCCAGGATATTCCAGCTCTTGTTCAATTTTCTTTACTATATCCCGAGCTAATTGCACAGCCGTGGTATCATCTATCTTTTCCGGCTTAACTATAATGCGGATTTCGCGGCCTGCCTGGATGGCGTAAGCCTTATCCACTCCATTAAAAGAATCGGCTATTTCCTCTAGCTTCTGCAAGCGTTTGATATAGGCCTCCAAGGTTTCGCGCCTAGCACCTGGCCTAGCTGCAGAAATGGCATCTGCAGCTTGAACTAGCACAGCTTCTATGCTCCGCGGTTCTATATCTCCATGATGGGCAGCAATGGCATGGATTACTTCCGCAGATTCCCGGTATTTTTTAGCCAGCTCCACCCCTATGCTTACGTGGGGCCCTTCCACTTCATAGTCCACTGCCTTGCCGATATCATGAAGCAATCCCGCTCGCTTGGCCACCTGCACATCCGCACCTAGCTCTGCCGCCATGGCTCCTGCCAAAAAAGCTACTTCTAAAGAGTGCTTTAGAACATTTTGGCCATAGCTCGTACGATATTTAAGGCGCCCCAACAATCTTATCAACTCGGGATGTAAGCCATGAACGCCGGCTTCAAAGGCAGCTTGTTCACCTTCCTCTCGAATCTTTTGTTCTATTTCCCGCTGGGCCCTTTCTACCATTTCCTCTATACGGGCCGGATGGATGCGACCGTCGGCTATAAGTTTTTCTAGGGCAATCCGGGCTATTTCCCGTCTGATGGGATCAAAGGCGGATAAGATAACCGCTTCCGGCGTATCATCGATTATCAAATCTACCCCAGTAAGGGTCTCCAGGGCACGGATGTTGCGGCCTTCCCGGCCAATAATCCGCCCCTTCATTTCATCACTGGGAAGGTTAACGACAGAAACCGTAGTTTCGGCCACCACTTCTGGAGCGCACCGCTGAATAGCCGAAGTAATAATTTCCTTGGCGCGTTTGTCCGCTTCTTCTCTGGCTTCTGTTTCCACCTGCTTAATCAACAGAGCAGCCTCATGGCGTATTTCTTCTTCAATATTCTTGAGTAACAGGGTCTTAGCTTCCTCTGTAGTTAAACCCGATAAACGCTCCAGTTCAGCTACCTGTTGCCGCTTCAATTCTTCTAAATTTTGTTTAAGGCGCTGTATTTCTTCCTCCTGACGGTGAAGATTGGCTTCTTTGCGCTCAATATTCTCCATCTTACGCTCCAGGGCCTCTTCCTTCTGGAGCAGGCGGCGCTCTAAACGCTGCAGTTCATTTCGCCGTTCCCTGCTCTCGCGCTCCAGTTCATGGCGCATACGATGGACTTCTTCCTTGGCTTCCAGCAAGGCCTCGCGCTTTTTAGCTTCGGCCTCTCTTTGGGCTTCCTCAATAATGGCTGCCGCAGTCTTTTCGGCTGAAGCTATTTTAGTCTCCACAACGTATTTGCGGAGAATATAACCACTGCCTATACCTACCATTAGGGCTAATACAGCAGCAATAATTAGAATCGCTCCCACCTCCTCTACTAAAATTGCTCCCACCTCGCCCACATAAAATAAAGCCGAGTAGAAACCCGGCTTGTAAAAAGGCACCCTACCAGTTTTTTCCCTTGCAAAGATACAAATATGCACCTTTTGTGAAAGCAACTTTTTCAAAGGGCAATAACATATTATCCCTCCTGCGCCTATGGCACAGGAAGCCCTTTCACAGCCTAACTAACGTAACGAGCCCTTCCCGTTAATACACCGGCAACTTTTTATAAGTTAAGCAAATAATAATTAAGGTGCATTTATGTCAAGGACTTGGTAGTGAGCCTACACCTAGTTTCCCTCGATGGTATTGTATTACTTCATTTTACTACTGTCAAGTTGGTTTAGGTCTACTCAGTGGTAACTTCCTCTGTCTTCATAATCAGAGCACCCATATTGCTGCTGGCCTTCTGTTTCACCTGCTCACTTATAGTGGCTGCCAACTCGCGGTGCTGGCGCAGGTACTCTTTGGCTGCCTCTCGCCCCTGTCCCAGGCGCTCTTCCCCAAAAGAATACCAAGTACCGCTCTTCTTGATTACCCCCAAATCAACCCCAAGGTCGATAAGACACCCTTCTTTGTCGATGCCGCGGCCATAAATTATATCGAATTCCGCTTGCCGGAAAGGAGGAGCCACTTTATTTTTGACCACCTTCACCCTGGTGCGGCTGCCGATAATTTCAGCTCCCTGCTTAATATTGTCTACCTTGCGCACATCCAGTCGAACTGAAGCATAGAATTTTAAAGCCCTACCTCCCGGAGTGGTCTCCGGATTACCAAATAATACTCCTACCTTCTCCCGCAACTGGTTAATAAAGATGGCCACTGTGCGCGATTTGGATACTACTCCTGCCAGCTTTCTTAAGGCCTGGGACATCAACCTCGCCTGGAGTCCCACATGGGCGTCGCCCATTTGCCCTTCTAATTCTGCTCTGGGAACCAGCGCCGCTACGGAATCTATGACAATTACATCTACAGCCCCGCTTTTAACCAGAACCTCGGCTATCTCTAGAGCCTGTTCCCCCGTATCCGGTTGGGAAACCAGGAGGTTATCTATGTCCACTCCTAAATTGCGCGCATAAAAGGGATCCAGGGCGTGTTCGGCATCTATAAAGGCGGCGGTACCCCCCTGTTTCTGAGCCTCAGCTATAATGTGCAGGGCTACTGTTGTTTTGCCCGAAGACTCCGGCCCAAATATCTCCACGATACGCCCCCGCGGCACTCCGCCTACTCCTAGAGCCAGATCTAACGGCAGGGCTCCAGTAGGTATCACTTCCACGTTGAGGCGCGCGCTGGCTTCGCCCAGCTTCATTATGGAACCTTTACCGAAATGCTTTTCAATCAGGTTTAAAGTATGTTCCAACATCTTCTGTTTTTCTGATACTACCACCCTTAGGCTCCTCCCCCAGGTTACTATTTCCATTTTAGAAAAAATTTTAGCGCTAAGTCAAGGGAAAAGTTTCTTTGATACAATAGCGCGGACCTTTAGGTGTTAAATGGCTCTCCATGAGCACTATTTGATCTACCCGCTCCTCGCCCCAAAACTCCAGCTGCCAGGCTAGCAATTTCTTCTGCAAAGCAGGCCAGTTACGGGACGAACGCAGGCGCCCCAAAGTCAAATGCGGGGTGAAAGGCTCTGGGGAAAAATCAAGGGAGATCAATTCCTGTTCCAGGCGCTGGTATAAATTTAATAATGAAGGATTAGTAGTAATACCAACCCAAATAATCCGGGGCCTCGACCAGCTCGGAAAAACACCCGTACCTTTAAACTGAACCAACATTTCTCCCCAACCCTTGGTCCCCCGTTCCAAAGCGGCCCCCAGCTTTCGCGCTTTTTCTGGCTGAACTTCCCCCAAAAACTTCAGGGTCAAGTGAAAGTTTTCTTTTTCTACCCATTTCACGTCAGCCTGGCAACGGCGAAGTTCCTCCTGGAGGGCTGCCAGACGGGAGTTTAATTCTGGAGAAAAAGTTATGGCGATAAACAAGCGCATAGTCCTCTCCTCCGGCCTTTTTAGCATAACCTAACATTCCCCTGTTAGCAATATAAAAAAAGAGCCAGGAATTTTCAAGAAGCCCTGGCTCCTGCTGTAAGGATGGAGTGTAGAGCCTCTCCTTTAAGGGTCTCCTCCCTCACCAACTGGTCTGCAATTTCCTTTAGCTGGTGCTTATGGTATTGCAGGAGTTCTCCCGCTCTTTCCTCCTGGCGTTTGATAATTTCTGTAGTAGCCCGATGAATCTGTTCTTTAGTCAAATTCTCCTCGGCCACTACGCCCAGTTCTGAGAGGCCAGAAGTAATAATAACCCTAGCCAGGCGGACGGCCTCCTTAAAATCATTTACCGAGCCCGTACTTCGACTTCCTAAGAGCAGGGCCTCGGCCACAGCCCCGGCCACGCAGATACAGATCTGTCCTTCCAAATATTCCCTGGTATAAAGATAAACATCATCGGCGGGCCTTTGCCTGGTATAGCCCAAGGCCTGGCCGCGGGAAGCAATTGTTACGTGAGTTACAGAGCCAGGTTTAACCAATTCCCCCACCAGCGCATGGCCGGCCTCATGCACCGCCAGGCGGTAAAGTTCTTCCCTGCCGGGTTTCCGGCCCAGCTTTTCTCCCAGCATTACCTTGTCTACTGCTTCCTGAAAATGTTTTTGCCGGATAACCGGGGAGTTAGCCCTTAAGGCCAGAATGGCCGCTTCATTAGCCACGCTCTCCAGGTGGGCGCCGGAAAAGCCAAAGGTTTCCCGGGCTATAGCTTCCAGGTCCACATCGGGGGCCAGGGGCTTGTTGGCCGTATGCAATTTCAGGATCTGCAACCTCCCCTCCCGGTCCGGCAATTCTACCTTAACATGCCTGTCAAAGCGACCGGGCCGGAGCAAAGCCGGGTCCAGTAAATCCGGTCTATTAGTAGCACCGATAACCAAAATTTGAGGACCCTCGCTGCTCTCCAGGCCATCCATTTCCACTAATAATTGATTCAGCGTTTGATCATATTCCAAATGGGAAGAATGGCTTCCCCGCTTACCCCCCAAAACTTCTAATTCATCTATGAAAATAATAGCCCGGTTCTTACCCGCCCGGCGGGCTAACGCCCTAGCCCGGCGAAAGAGGCTTCTTATCCGCTGGGCGCCAACCCCAGCATAAACTTCGATAAACTCACTCCCGCTGGCCGCCAGGAATACTGCATCCGTATAAGTTGCCGCTGCCCTGGCCATTAGCGTTTTCCCGGTACCGGGCGGGCCGCTTAAGAGAATGCCTTTTATGGGTCTTATGCCCATGGTCTTTACCTGATCGCTTCGTATCAAAAACTCTAACGCTTCCTTTAATTCTTGAATAGGCATAGCCTGCCCGCCTATATCCTCAAAAGTAATGGTGCCCTCGGGGGAATAAGGTTCATAATTACGGGCAGCAAGCAAGCCCTTTTTCTCCAATAACCAATAAAATCCGAACCCTATACCCCCGAGCAAAAGCAAAGGAGTTATATCAAAGCCTTTAAAAAACAAAAAAATTAATAAGCCAATGGCGCTGCCGGCCAACCACTCTTTAAGCACCGCTAATTTCACCTCCAGAGCTCAAAAATTTACCCTGAGGTTCCCGCGGTACTATTTCATAAAGGTAATTGGATCCTTGGTATAAGGCGACGTAAATATAGTTTCTGTCCATATCCAGCTTTAAGCGTACTCCCCGCTCATTAGCTTCCCTTTCAACTTCTTTAGCCATGGCCGTAAAATTGCCGCGAACTGCTGCCTCATAAATCGCAAACTGGATTTTTTCCCATGCCTGTTCCAGGGCAGGGGAACGCTGATCCCGTATTATCAGCTGTACCGCACCCTGGCGGTAAAACTGGTGCAAAACCCTGTTCACGTTGAGGTACGTCTTTTCCAAGTTCTCCACCGGTCCCAATTCTACAATCACTTGTTCAACATCGCCGGCTCTTTCCATCCTAACCCCTTGTACTCCCTGTTCGGCTTGTAATTTTTCCCGTAACGGTTTTTCCAGGAAAAATTCTTGGTAAGCGAATTGTCCGGCGAAAAAGAGACCCACGCTCAAAATACAGGCTAAAAAAATAAAATGAAGGCGCCAACCCTGCAAAAACAAAGGTAACACTCCTCCTTGGGGTAGCACCTTCAATTATAGCAAAATTATTTTGTTTAAACCTTAGTAATTACCTGGTTCTAATGGATTAAGATACAACCTCTCCTGCCAGGTCATAGATATCCTGTACTGCGGTTAATTTCACCTTTACCATTTCCCCCGGACGGCAATTTCCTTTAACATATATCACTCCGTCTACTTCCGGTGCCTGGCGAAAGCTACGCCCTACGAATATCTCCCCGTGGTCAGAGTATATTTTCTTCTCCACCAGAACTTCTACTTCCCGCCCCACCCAGGCAGAATTTTTCTCTTGGGTAATTCCCTCTTGAAGGCGCAATAAGCGCTCGTACCGTTTTTGTTTAATACTTTCTGGCACCTGGCCGGGCATAGCTGCCGCTGGCGTACCTTCTTCCGCCGAAAAAGTGAAGGCTCCCACCCAGTCGAAGCGAATTTCCTCCAAAAATTGCAGGAGCTGCCGGAAATGAGGCTCCTTTTCTCGGGGAAAGCCGACCATGAAGGTAGAGCGCAGAGCTATGTCCGGCAGGTATTTTCTCAGCCTGGCAATAGCCTTACGTGCTGCCTCCTGGCTATTGCCTCTTCCCATAGCCCGCAAAATTTCGGGGTGGGCATGTTGTAAGGGAAGGTCTAGGTAAGCACAGATTTTATCCTCGCCAGCCATAACCTCAATTAATTCTGGCGTTATCCTGATAGGATAAGCATACAAAAGGCGGAGCCATCTGACTTCAGGCAGCCGGGCCAGGGCTTTCAGCAACTCCGGCAAAGCGTAGCGCCCGTATAAATCTATACCATAAGCAGTAGTATCTTGAGCCACCAGCACCAATTCACGGGCTCCGCGGGAAATTAAAAATTCTGCTTCAGCTATCACTTCTTCCTGCGACCGGCTGCGGTAGGGACCTTTGATTTGGGGTATGGTACAGTAGGTACAATTGTTATTACAGCCTTCGGCTATTTTAAGGTAAGCCGTGGGACCCTTTTCCTGCCTTAAACGGGGTAGCCCTCTTAAATTTTCTTCCCGAGGATCCGGTACATCAATCAAACGCTCGCCCTGAAGCACTCTGTGCACTATTTGGGGCAGCCGCGGAATGGCACCTGGACCAATAAAAGCCGCCACTTCCGGTAATTCCTGAAAAAGCTCCCGGGAGTGCTGTTGAGCCAGGCAACCCGCTACTATAAGATAAGGGTAAGGTCCCTGCTGCCTGCTGGCCACCTCTAAAATGGTGGTCAGGGCTTCTTCCTTGGCCGCCCTAATGAAGCTACAGGTGTTAATTATAACAACCTCCGCCTCTTCTGGGCTACCTACCAGTTCATAACCGCTCTGCTCTAGTACCCCCAGCATATATTCGCTGTCCACTTCATTTTTAGCACAACCCAAAGTGATTAGAACTACTTTAGCCATTACATGCTCTTATTTTTCTCCTTTCTACTTCTGTAGTTAGCTTATTAAGGCGTACGGGAAGTGGTAAAGGTCTTAGTAACCACTTCTCCCACTTTGCCTAGGGGCGGAAGCACCCGATTATTTACCGTTACTTCCGCTACGCCGGCGCTGCCCAAGGTAAGGGTTATCTCCTTATCACCGCGAAAGGTTTTTGTCTCTCCGGCCTTTAACAATCCTGAAAAGCTATCCTTTCCATCTATCTTAACCCCAATCCAGCATTCTTTTTCCTTGATGTATACCTTAACTTCGACTCCGCTTATTGAGGGCGGAGGAGGAGAAGGAGGAACAGGGGTAGGAGGCGATACCTGACCTTGAGAGGGGGTTTCCCCTCTATTTTCCGCCGCAGGAGGAGACGACGACAGATTAGTGTCCGGAGTCGGCCTGGCCCGGTTATACAGCTGATTAAGACCCCACAATAATAACAATACTAGGAGGACGGTGAACCAGCGCCAGATGCCCTTTTTCGGCCTGTCCTGGCTCTCCTCGGAGGGCGAAGGACTGATTTTATATTCTTCTTCCTCTTCGGGCGGTAACGCTGCTTTTAATTCTTCAACTAAGGGTTGCCAATCAAGGCCCAAATAACGGGCATAATTGCGCAGGAAACCAATAGCATACACCCGACCTGGTATCTGGCTGTAATCTTCCCTCTCCAGGGCTTCCAAATATTTAAGGCGAATTTTAGTAGCCTCTTCTGCCTGTCTTAAAGTAATACCTTTTTCTTCCCGGGCCTTTCGTAGTGCCTCACCAATTTTCCCCATAGCTCCACCCCTGATATTTTCCCCTTGGGCAAAATTACTCCTTTTGGTTCTTCGACATGGACCTAATAAAATCCTCCCCTTTAAGTATCGGCATTTTCACCAAAAATTCGGCGGTATTCCTCCCAATTAATGAGAATTGCTCGCGGTTTTGTCCCCTCATGGCCACCTACAAAGCCGCGCGCTTCCATCATATCCATAAGCCTAGCAGCACGGGCATACCCCACTCGCAAGCGCCTCTGGAGCATGGAAATGGAAGCCTGGCCTGTTTCTAATACTACCCGTACTGCCGCCGGAAGCAATTCATCACCACCATTTTCCTCAGAAGATAACTGCTCTTCTTCCTTCAAGAAGTCGGGATCATATTCCGGCCGGCCTTGTTGCTTAATATAGGTTACCAGATCCTCCACTTCGCGATCCGAAACATAAACTCCCTGGATGCGGATAGGTTTGCTGGCGCCCGTGGGTAAAAAGAGCATGTCGCCTCGCCCTAAAAGCTTTTCTGCGCCAGCCATATCCAGGATGGTCCGGGAGTCTATCTGGGAAGATACAGCAAAGGCAATACGAGCAGAAATATTGGCTTTGATCAAGCCAGTAATTACGTCTACTGACGGGCGCTGAGTAGCCACAACTAAGTGAATACCCGCCGCCCTGGCCATTTGGGCCAGGCGGCAGATGGCATCTTCCACATCCGCCGGTGCTACCATCATAAGATCGGCCAGCTCATCTATGAGTACCACTACTAAAGGCAAAGCCCCTTGACCATTATTTTCCTTTTGTTGTAACCGATTATAGCGAGAGATATCTTTTACTCCCGTGGCAGCAAAAAGTTCATAGCGCTTTTCCATCTCGTTTACCATCCAGTGTAAAGCCGCAGCCGCTTTCTTGGGATGGCTCACCACAGGAGCTATAAGGTGAGGAATACCGTTATACTGTGTCAACTCCACCATTTTGGGATCGATCATGAGAAATTTTAGTTCATGGGGCTTGGCCTTAAAGAGCATGCTGCAGATTATAGCATTAAGGCACACACTTTTACCGGAACCTGTGGCACCCGCAATAAGAAGGTGGGGCATTTTAGCGAGGTCCGCTATAACCGGGTTACCAGCAATATCCTTGCCCAAGGCCAAGGTCAACTTGCTGGGGGATTCGGCAAAGGCCGGGCTTTCCAAAACCTCGCGTAAATAGACCACTGCCACTTCTTTATTAGGCACCTCTATACCCACAGCAGCTTTTCCCGGTATGGGCGCTTCTATCCTCACCTGGGGCGCCGCCAGGCTTAGGGCTATATCGTCAGCTAGGCTGACGATACGGCTGACCTTAATACCGGGAGCGGGCTGTACCTCATAGCGGGTAACAGCAGGTCCACAGCTCACCTGCGTTACTTTTACCTTAACACCGAAGCTGTCTAAAGTATCTTCGAGAATTTTGATGCGCTCAGCTATATCTTTTTCTAAACGCGGGTTTTTCACCCTCACCGGTTTATGCAATAAATTAAGGGGAGGTAAAACGTAATTCCAGTAATTTCCTGCCTCTACCCCTGCTTCTTCCAAGCCAACTTCTTCTGGAGGGGGCAGGACACTGCGCGGCCGACGGCGCCGCTTGCTCTCCTCCTCTAACGCAGGAGGAGGCGGGGTGTCCGGATAAATCTTAGCCTGGACTGGCTCCTCTTTAACCTCCGGTGTTACTACCGGATTGGCCGGACGGCTGTCCACGATTACCGGTACCACTTCTCGTTCTGGTTTCACAACAGGTGGAACTCGGGTTTGGGTATTCTCTCCTTCCTCTACTGTTACTTCAGTATAAAGGAAATTTACCAGCCATGTCTTAAAGCTCTGCCCGGCTGCAATACACCAGTGGCCCAGGGAGGATATCACTTTGGAGAGGGAGACACCTGTAAAGAGTAGAAAAGCAATTAAGCTGATGGCGCTTAAAATAATCCATGTACCGATGCGGCCGAAGATAGTTCCCAGAATAATAGATAACAAGCCGCCAATAAGTCCTCCTCCGCTGCCCTCCAAGCCCACGGCTAAAACCTCTTTAAACCCCCGCCCGGTCAGGTAAGGCTGGTGCAATCCGCTGAGCAGTGCCAAAATAAATAGCAGCGTTCCTAGCAGGCGTGTATTTAAATCCCGCCCTTGCCTGCCGATGATAAGTCTTAAACCCCACAAACCAAAGAAAAGGGGCACCAAAAACTTTCCCTGACCCGTTAAACCTTGCAAAACACGGACCATAAACTGCCCCACGGCGCCGATGCTGGCGCTGGGGGCAGCCCATCCCACTGCGGTGATATATAATCCTGCGGCGAAGAGAAGGGCTAAGGCCAGCAGGATGACTCCCAATATTTCATTTTTAAGCCTATTGGTCAAAGTTTTAGTAGGCGGCATTTTCCATCCCCCCAGCTAGCTACTATTTCTACACGGGCAAAAAAATTCCTTGTCGCGGCAAGTCATAAAAAAAACAGCTCTTTCCTTCCTGCTGCTTTCCCCTTTAATCAATACTGCCTGGGATAAAACTGATAATTTTGCCCGGCTGGTAGGGGCTGTATAGGTAGTCTGCCGGATTAGTGCTTAAGAGGCGAACAACCCTGGCCTGGTGAAAGCCTAAAGGCTCGATCAATAAAGTCAATCGTCCCATCTTTATCTCCTGGTAGTTGAGCCAGAACTGGTCAGCTCCCTCCCAGATCAATTCCGGTACCATAGGACTATATATGATCATTAATGGAGCCCCCCCGGACCAGGGACACCTTCAGCAATTAGCCTTTTTAAATGATTTACAGCATGGGATAGGCCGCCCACAGCATCTATCAGACCTACTTCTACCGCGTCTCTTCCCACCAGTACGGTACCTATATCCCGAGCGAGTTCGCCGGTTCTGAACATGAGCTCCCTAAACTTCTCCTCGGAAATCCGGGAATGCTCGGTAACAAAGCGTACCACCCTATCTTGCATTTTGTCGAGGTACTCGTAGGTCTGGGGTACCCCGATCACCAGGCCCGTCAGGCGTATGGGGTGTACCGTCATAGTGGCAGTCTCCGCAATGAAGGAATAATTAGCTGCCACAGCAATCGGCACCCCTATGCTATGGCCGCCGCCTAAAACTAAAGACACCACCGGTTTGGACATGCTTACCAGCATTTCGGCAATAGCCAGCCCTGCTTCTACGTCTCCGCCTACAGTATTCAAGACCACAAGTAGGCCCTTAATGTCCGGATCCTGTTCGATTGCTACCAGCTGGGGAATAATATGCTCATATTTCGTGGTCTTGTTCTGCGGGGGTAAGACTAGGTGGCCTTCGATTTGACCCACAATGGGCAGACAATGAATTTCGCTTTTAACGTCGGGGACGCTCATTTGGCCCAATTCCTTAATATTTTCCAATCTTTTACTCGCCGGTTTGGCCGCCACCTGCCGCCGTTGTCCACGCTCTTTGGCTTCAGGCTGTACCTCTTGGTTCTCCATAGGGCTACCCTCCAGCAAGGAGATTTTAAAAACTTTCCCTTTTAGTATGGAAAAAAGCCGGGATAAACATACAGTCTTTACCCGGTCAGCAAGCATCCTCACCGCCTGCAGTGCTTGGAAGTTTCTTCCGCAAACATAAAGTTAACTCTTCCTTCTTCAGACAGCACAAGGGCCGCAGCGAAACTCCTACCATCTTTGGTCTTGAAGCCTCTTATGACACTGGTTTTGCCTTTTTGCAAAAGTTCCCCGGCATGTCTCGGGGTTATGTTCTTGCCGGCGATTTCTTTCCAGATAGCAAACCGGCAGCCTTCTCTATACCCGCTGCAGCCATAGCTCCTGGGATATTCCACCACTTCCCTGCCGCAAAGGGGACACCGGCCCAGCACTACTTGGCCGGCCTTCACCGCCGTCCCGGGTTCCTGAGCCTTTACCTTTTGAACTACCTCAGCAGTAAAGTCTTTGATGCCGGCTAGCCATAAGTCGGCCTTATCCGTTCCTTCTTCGATGCGCTTCAACCTTTCCTCCCACTGGGCTGTCAGTTCCACCGACTTTACACTTTCTGGTACCAGGTCAATAAGTGCTTCGCCCTTAGCTGTGGGCACCAGGGTTTTCTTCTCCCGCCGGAGATATCCTACCTCCAAAAGCCGTTCAATAATGGCCGCCCTGGTGGCCGGGGTACCGATACCGCCCGCAGCTTTTAAGGTATCCGCCATTCCTTTGTCCTCCACCAGGCGGCCAGCGTTTTCCATAGCTGCCAGGAGAGAGGCCTCGGTGTAGCGCTGGGGCGGCCTGGTCTGTTTGGCCTTGATCTCGGTTTCCCGGATGGCTACCGGTTCTCCCTCCTGGAGAGGCGGCAGGGATTGCTCTTCGGTATCTTCCTTTTTCTCTTCTTGAAAGTTATATACTCCTTTCCACCCCGGCTCCAGCTCTACTCTTCCCCGGGAGATAAATTTTTCTTTACCGGCCACAGTGATGACCTTAGTTACTCCGTACCTGGCCTCGGGATAAAAGATGGCTAGAAAGCGCCGTACTACTAAATCGTATATCCGGCGCTCAGTGGGTGTCAGGTTTTGCAGTTCAGGCCTAAGGTCTGTAGGGATAATGGCGTGGTGGTCGCTCACTTTGCTGTCATCTATGTAACGCTTTCCCAACCGGGGTAAGGCTTCAGGTACCAGCTTGGCATACTCTGCGGTGGTAGCCAGGGCCTTCAAACGTTTTTGCAGGGTATCCCGGACCAGGGCCGAAGGCAAATATCGGCTGTCGGTGCGGGGATAGGTCAGAAGTTTATGCTTTTCATACAGGGCCTGGGCCGCGTCCAGGGTCTTCTGGGCCGTAAAGCCGTATCTTTTGTTGGCCTCCTTCTGCAAGTCGTTGAGGTTGAAGAGCTGGGGCGGTTGCTCCCGCACCTCTTTCTGTTCCACCGTCTCCACCAGGCCGCTCAGACCCACCTGCTTGGCCAGATCTTCAGCTTCTGCCCTGCTTTTCAACCGGTCCTCTTTATCCCGAAACCACTTGCCCCGGTAAGTTTCGCCTGTACTTTTTTGGAAAGTAACCCATAGCTCGAAGTATTCCTCCGGCCGGAAGTTCCGGATCTCTCGTTCCCTGTCCACTACCAGGGCCAGGGTGGGCGTCTGTACCCGGCCCACGGAAAACAATTGCCCATAGCGGCAAGTGAAAGCGCGGGTAGCATTGATACCCACCAGCCAGTCGGCCTGAGCTCGTGCTTCGGCCGCTGCCGCCAGGTTGTCCAGCTCGTGGCCGTCGCGCAAACGCTGGAAAGCTTCTCTTACAGCTGCTGGCGTAGCCTCAGAAAGCCACAGGCGCTTTACAGGTTTATTACAGTTACACCAGGTATAAATGCGCCGGAAAATTAATTCTCCCTCCCGGCCGGCGTCACAGGCATTAACTATCATACCTACCTCGGGAGATTGTATCAGATGTTTTAACACCGCCAGTTGCTTTTTACCGCTATCTATGGGTTTAAGCTTGAACTGTTCCGGGATAAAGGGCAGTTGAGCCAGCGACCATTTTTGGAGTGTCGGGTCATAGTCCTCCGGTTCAGCGAGCTCCAATAGGTGGCCCAGGGCCCAGGAGATATAGTACTGGTCACTCTCTAAATAGCCCTCATAGCGGCGAAAAGACCCTAAGACCCGAGCCAGGTCCAGGGCCACCGAAGGCTTTTCGGCAATAACGAGGGTTTTGATAGCTGTCACCCCCTTATTTGGCTAACTAAATCCCATAGGGGAATTGAGCTAGATACTGCCGCACTTTTTCCACAAGATTCATCCTGGTTCAACCTCCAGTACGCACTCTCAACTTCACCCAAGGGCTGGGGCGCAGAACGGCCTTGATTCTGACAAGCTGAGCATAACCATGTTAACTAGAAACGCGGAGAGATTCAAGTGAGATCGAGCTGAGTTATTCCAGGTTTAGAGCTTAATTTGACTTTTTAAGGAAATGAATTTGATCATGCTCCATCTAATCTCTGGTGCGGCCGCTCCACCGGAAAAGATTAAAGCCTTGGCCCAGACCATTGCTGAAGGCGTAGGTGTGCGGGAACAGCCACGGATAAAACGTGTTCCAGCCTTTGCCGCACCTGTAAAACCGGGGCAAAGAGGTCTCCCTTTTCCTTCAGGCGTTGGGGTAAGGTTATCAAATTGAACTGGAGGGGCTCGATATCTTCTAACTCCTCCCAAGCTACAGGGGTAGAAACAGGAGCGCCGGGCAAAGGCCGGGGGCTATAAGGGGCACAGAGGGTTTTGCCCCGCACATTTTGCAGGTAATCAATATATACTTTACCGTCTCGCTCTCGCACCGATCTTTCCAGAGTTACCTTATCGGGTATTGTATCCTTAATCATCTCAGCTATTTTCTTGGCCAGCCCCCTTGTTTGTCGGTAGGTATAGCGGGGCTCTACGGGCAAATAAACATGAACTCCGGTGGCCCCTGAAGTTTTTACCCAGCCCTGTAATTTGAACTCTGCCAGAAGTCCCCGTAAGATCAGAGCTACTTCCCTGGCTTCCGCAAAACCGGCAGGGGGAGCCGGATCTAAATCAAAAACCACAAAGTCAGGAAAGTCAATGGTATTAACAGAAGAAAGCCAGGGATGGAGTTCCAGGCAAGCTTCGTTCCCCAGCCAGATAAGGGTCTCTAGATTATGGCAGAGAATAAAATTGATAACCCGTCCGCCACTTCTGCTCCACCACGGATAAAGCTCTACCCATTCTGGCGTATGAGGAGGCGCATTTTTTTGATAGAAAAATTTACCATGAATACCATTCGGGTAACGGGTGACCACCAGGGGTCTGTTCTGCAAGTGAGGCCTAATATAGGGAAAAATTTTAATGTAGTATTCTATGAGGTGAGCCTTAGTAAAACCTTCTTCCGGCCAAAATATTTTGGGGAGGTTAGTTAGTTTCACCTCCCGGCCATTGATCCTGCACCAGAATTCTTGCATAGCTTTTTAAAGGACACACTCCTCCGGAGGAATAGATGTAAAGCCCTTAATTACAGGTGCCCTCAACAACAAGTCCTCGGTCCACTCGCTAAATTCTATTAAAACTGATAAGAGGGGTTTGACCCAAACTACCTTAAGCCCCGTCCAGCGCGGGGGGTTCATAAAGGGAGAGAAAGGTACAGCGAGCTGGGGTAAACTGGCCTCCAGCAAGCGGCGCTCCTCTTCATCCAGACCTGAGCCGGCCCGGCCGATATACCTCAGCCGACCCTCAGAATAGGCGCCTAATAATAAGGAGCTTAAATTGTTGCCTTTTACAGTGTAGCCCCCCACCAAAGCAGTTAAGCTACGTCGGTGCTTTATTTTTAGCCAAAAGGAACTCTTTTTACCTGAAATGTAGGGGCTTCCCTTGTCTTTGGCCACAATCCCTTCTAATTGTAATTCCCGGGTTGCTGTAAAAAGAAGCACACCATCGGTAAAATTTTCTGCTAGGTGCAGGTGTTCATGGGGACGCACTGCTTGGTATAGAATATCTTGCCGCTTATCCCAGGGGAGAGAACGTAAATCCTGCTGATCCAGGTAAAGAATATCGAAGAGGACATAAGTTACAGGGATAACCCGGGATAAATGTTTAATCAAGGCGGGCTCTGTAGCATTATCCCGCCGTATAATACGGGCAAAACTGGGCTTGCCTTCTGGAGTGAGAACGACTAATTCTCCGTCCAGGATGGTTTCCCGCCCGAAGAGAAAGGAACCCAGGTTGGCCAGTTCAGGATATTGGGCGGTTTTATCTTTGAGGTGCCGATTTTGCAACCGTACCCCCTCGGGGGTCACATAAGCCAGCAGTCGTACGCCGTCCCATTTAACTTGAAAAGCATATTTCTTGTCTCTGGGCGGATAAGGAAAGGGTCGCGGTTCCATGGGTACAATTTTTTCCTCCAGCATTTTCTTCCCTCTAGGCCTTCTGCCGGGCCGCCTTTTTCTTCCTTGTCTTGGTATCCCCACGCCTTGTTTCTTCCGCCATTTTTATGCTGGCCCTTAAAGCTTCCATTAGATCGACTACCCTGCCTGTTTCGGGTCGCGGGGGCACCTTGACTTCTTCCCGGGTTATTTTAGTTTCAATCAGTTCGCGCAGGACAGCTTGGTAGGTATTCTCGTATTTCTCCGGTTGAAAAGGCGCGGTCAGATTTTCTACTAAGGTAATAGCCATGGCAATTTCCCGTTCCCCCAGGTTAGCCCCTGCAGCAGGAAGATTGAGCTCCTGGGGGGAACGAATCTCGTCGGCATAAAACATGGTTTCCAGGAGCAACAAGTTATCCCGCACCCGCAGAGCGGCCAGGTTTTCTTTGGTCCGGAGAACAACCTTAGCAACGGCTATCTTCTGAGTTTTCTCCATAGCCTGTAGCAATAGGGCATAAGCTTTCTGCCCCCCTGTTTGGGGTTCTACATAGTAGCTCTTGTCAAAAAAAATGGGGTCAATTTCACTTGCAGGTACAAAATCAATTATTTCGATGGTTTTCTTTATTACCTGTGGGAGCTGTTCAAAATCTTCTTCTTTAAAGATTACATATTTGCCTTTTTCGTACTGGTAACCCCATACAATTTCTTGGCTGGCTACAACTTGATCACAAGTAGGGCAGCGTTTTTGATAGCTGATAGGGGTTAGACAGCGGGCATGGAGATAATTAAACTTGACTTCTTTTTTCTTGGTGGCGGGGTAAAGCTGTACGGGGATGTTCACCAGACCGAAACTGATACTGCCCTTCCATAGCGCTTTCAAAAACATCGCCCCCGTGAACTATCTTTTCTTATAGCATGCTCTTTATAGAGCTGGAACATGAGGCTGGCTTTAAAAAACAGAAGCCTGAACCCCACAATGGAGCTCAGGCCTTAAAATGAACTGCTAAATAAACTTTTTATTAAACCTCCATTATAATCGGCAATATCATCGGGCGGCGTCGAGTTTTTTCATATAAGAACTTGCCCAAGATATCCCGTACATTGGCCTTAATGGTCGACCAGTCGGTTATTCTCCTTTCCTCACACCTTTCCAGAACCTGGCGAACTTTGGATTTAGCTTCCTCTATTAATTCCTCAGCTTCCCGAACATAAACAAAGCCGCGGGTCACAATGTCCGGCCCGGCCATAATGGTGCCGGTATCCTTGTGCAAGGTGAGGACCACGATGAGAATACCATCCTGGGCTAATTGTTTGCGATCGCGCAGGACAATATTTCCTACGTCACCTACTCCTAAGCCATCTACTAAAATCCTTCCCGCCGGGACTCGCCCAGCAATATAACCCCTGTCCCGGGTGAATTCCAGAACCTGGCCGTTCTCGGCTACAAAAATATTTTCTTCCGGTATACCTAACTCCTGGGCTAGGCGAGCATGTTTTATTAGCATCCGGTATTCTCCATGAATGGGCACAAAGAATTTCGGTTTGACCAGGCTTATCATTAATTTCAACTCTTCCTGGCTGGCATGGCCGGAAACATGGATACCCGCCTCGGCTTCGTGGTATACATCAGCCCCCTGTTTGAAGAGTTGGTCAACTATCCGGGCCACCAGCTTTTCATTTCCCGGGATAGGCAGGGCAGAAATAATGACTGTATCCCCCGGCACTATTTCTATTTGCCGGTGCTCGGCCATAGCCATTCTGCTCAAGGCTGACATGGGCTCCCCTTGACTACCGGTAGAAATGATTACCGTTTTATTCTTGGGGAGGTGGGCCAGTTCCTCCACATCAACCAGAGTTTTTTCAGGTATAGTGAGATAGCCCAGTTCGCAGGCAATATTGACCACATTGACCATACTACGGCCTACAATGGCTACTTTGCGGTTATACTTATGGGCTATAGAGATTATTTGCTGTAAACGGTGGATGTTAGAGGCAAAGCTGGCCACAATTATCCGCTCTTTAGCTTGACGAAAAACCTCATCAAAGGTATTCCCTACCATGCGCTCCGACATGGTAAAGCCGGGCCGTTCCACATTGGTGCTGTCGGAAAGGAGTACCAGGACCCCTTCTTCTCCCAGTTGGGCAAACTTATAAAAATCAAAGACTTCACCATCGATAGGTGTATGATCTATCTTGAAGTCGCCAGAGTGGACAATAGTTCCTACGGGAGTATAGACCGCCAGACCTACCGAATCAGCAATACTGTGGCTAACCCGTAAGAACTCCACCCTAAAGGGTCCGAGCTTTAAAGTATCCCGGGGTTTGACCTGGTGCAGCCGTACATTGTTTAATCCATATTCTTTAAGTTTAGCCTGGATTAAAGCCAGGGTCAATTTGGTGGCATACACAGGAACATTGAGATCCCGCAGAACATAAGGTAAAGCCCCGATATGGTCCTCATGGCCATGGGTAACAACAATACCCCTGATCATATGCCTGTTGTCCATCAAATAGCTGATATCAGGGATAACTACATCGATGCCGAACATTTCGTCTTCAGGAAAAATCAACCCGCAATCGATTACCAGAATATTATTACTGTATTTGATGACCATCATGTTTTTGCCGATTTCCCCGAGGCCGCCCAAGGGGATCAAAGAAACTTTTTGCTCGTTTTCCGCCATCAATCCACCTCCGTTTGCTTTTTTGACCAACAAAAAACCGGGCGTCTCCTGCCGGCCCGGTTTCCTTGCACCGCTCAAAACCAGCTATTTATATTATAGCTTATTTCCTACCTAGCAGCAACTGCCTATAATCCTTTTTTGGTATTTTTTACCTAAACTTTTAACCCTACTGCCTGTAAAGCAGCAGCAATTTTTTCTTTTTCTACTGTCGTAGCCTCCACTAAAGGTAACCTTACCGGTCCCCCAGGCAGGCCGAGCATGTTGAGCGCTGCCTTGACGGGTACGGGATTGGTGGTAATAAACAGGGCTTTGAAGACCGGGAACAGCTCCTGGTGTATAGCCGCGGCCTTAGCCGTATCCCCCTGGACATACGCCTGGACCATGGCTTGCATGCGCTCTCCCACCACATGGGAAGCCACGCTGACGATCCCATAACCTCCTATGGCCATCAGCGGCAGAGTTATGGAATCGTCCCCACTATATACCAGGAAATCCTGGGGAGCCTTGCGCAAGATGGCTGTGACCTGATCGAGGTCACCGCTGGCTTCTTTGACGGCCACAATATTATCAATTTGGGCCAGTCTCAAAGTGGTTTCAGCCTCCATATTGCGACCAGTGCGGGAGGGCACGTTATAGAGCATAACGGGCAGAGAAGTTGATTCAGCAATGGCTTTAAAATGCTGGTATAGCCCTTCCTGGGAAGGCCGGTTATAGTAGGGTACTACCAGCATAATACCGTCAACACCTAACTTTTCAGCCTCGCGGGTGAGCTTAATGCTGGCCGCCGTAGAATTGCCCCCCGTACCGGCAATGACCGCAGCCCTGTCCCCTACTGCCTCCTTTACTGCCGCAAAAAGAGCTATTTTCTCTTCCTGGCTTAAGGTGGGCGACTCCCCAGTAGTGCCGGCCACCACCAGGCCATCGCTGCCGTGATCTATTAAATATTTAGCCAGCTTTTTGGCGCCTTCCAGGTCGAGTTCTCCCCCAGGAGTAAAAGGGGTTACCATGGCTGTTAGAATACGTCCCCACTTGACCAAGGGCTACCACCTCCAATAAATTTTTAAGCGCTTAGTTTAAACTGGCGGTGAAGAGCGCGTACCGCCTTCTCCATGTCTTCTTCATCTACCAAGCACCAAATTGAGGCATAAGAGTCTGCCGATTGCAAAATAGTAATTTTCTCCTGACTTAGGGCTGCAACAATACCTGCTATAACCCCCGGAACCCCGCGCATACCTGCACCTACAGCTGCTACCTTAGCACAGCCGGGGCGTACCTCTACTTTAAATCCCTTTTCTTTTAGCAGAGCAACAGCCCGTTCGGCTACTATCTTAGTAACCGTAAAGATGGCCTCTTCCGGAAAAAGATTGATAAAATCTACGCTGATACCGGCTGCGGCCAGGGTGTTAAACAACTCTTTAGCGCTGTCTTCCTCGGTTAATTTAACCCGCAGCTGGGTTAGACCTCCCATATTAGTTATACCGGTAACTACCCGGTCGCAGCTCAAGGTTACCCCCCTCACCCCAGGCTGCCAGGCTACCACCAGGGTGCCTGGACTGTCGCTAAAGGTAGATCGAATTCTTAAAGGAAGGTTTTTCTCCCAGGCAATTTCCACTGCCCGGGGGTGGATCACTTTAGCCCCTTCGTAGGCCAGCTGGCATAGCTCACTATAGGTAATGGTTTCCAGGGTTCGCGCTTCACTCACAATACGAGGGTCGGCTGTTTTTAAGCCATCTACATCGGTAAAGATTTCCACAGCTTCGGCTTCTAAGGCTACCCCTAAGGCAGCTGCCGTGGTATCGCTGCCACCCCTGCCTAAGGTAGTGATTTCCCCGCTTTCTGTGACTCCCTGGAACCCCGCTACAATTACTACCCGGCCCAGCTCCAGCTCCCGGCGGATGCGCTGGAGCTCCACCCGGATGATACGGGCATCGCCAAAGCGGTCATCGGTAATGATACCCGCCTGGGCCCCAGTCAGACATACCACCGGTAAACCGACTTCCCTCAAGGCTCCCGCCAAAACCACGCTCGCTATGATCTCTCCGCAGGAAAGGAGTAGGTCCTTCTCCCTCTCCTTAACATCCTGGCCCGCAATTAAATCCAGTAAAGTATCGGTGGCATAGGGGGCTCCCTTCCGCCCCATGGCCGATACCACTACCACCACGCTGTACCCCGCCTGCCGGGCCTTAAGGACATGCTGGACTACTAGCCGACGGTCGTCGGGTTTAGCCACCGAAGAACCGCCGAATTTTTGCACGAGGATCCTCATGGGATTACACCCCGCTTTTTAGAGCAGGCCCTCCTTAAGCAGCACTTCCGCAATCTGTATAGCATTGGTAGCCGCACCTTTGCGCAGGTTATCCGCCACTACCCATAAATTTAACCCGCATTCTACGGAAATATCTTCTCGAATGCGGCCTACAAAGACTTCATCCCGGCCGGAGGCCATAATGGGTAAGGGGTAGGCCTTGGCCTGCGGGTCATCCACAACTATTACCCCCGGTGCCCGGCTCAAGATTTCCCGAGCTTCTGCCGCCGTAAGTTTCCTTTCTGTTTCAATAGTCACCGCTTCCGAATGGCCGTTAAACACCGGCACCCGGACCGTGGTGGCTGTGACCCGTATGCTTTGGTCTCCCATGATTTTCTGGGTTTCATAAACCATTTTCATTTCTTCTTTGGTATAGCCGTTATCCAGGAAGACATCTATATGGGGCAAGCAATTAAAGGCGATCTGGTGGGGAAAAACTGTCCCCTTTACTTCTTGTTCACCGGCCAGTATCTGGACCGACTGTTGCCGTAACTCTTCCATGGCCTCCTGGCCAGCACCGGAAACAGCCTGGTAAGTGGCCACTACAATGCGCTTAATGCGTGCTACATCATGGAGAGGCTTCAGAGCCACTACCATCTGGATGGTAGAGCAATTGGGATTGGCAATAATACCTTTATGCCAGCGCACATCCTGAGGATTGACCTCCGGCACTACTAGCGGAACCTCAGGATCCAGGCGGAAGGTACTGCTATTATCAATTACTACTGCTCCTCGCTTTACAGCTTCGCGAGCAAAGAGTTTGCTGGCCTCTCCTCCGGCAAAAAGGGCTAAATCTATCCCCTCAAAGGAGTCCGGCGTTGTTTCTTCTATAGTATAGTCTTCTCCCTTAAATATTACTGTCTTACCTGCTGAACGGCTCGTGGCCAATACTTTTAACTTCCCCACAGGAAAGTTTCTCTCCGCTAGCACTTGTAACATAGTCTGGCCCACAGCGCCTGTTCCTACAACTGCTACATTTAGTGGGTGCATTATCAGACTATCCCTCCATCTGGTTATGGCTATTTATTGCCACCTGTATCGGGAGCCAGCAAAAGAGGCTGCAATTGCTTCCCGTCTAGGGCGGCAATAACTGTTTCTACAATCAAGCTCATATCTGCTACTAAAGAATTAGCCTTGTTAAAAGGATCATCCTGGCCAAAAGGTACCCAATAAACATTCTTAGTATTCAGGAGCAACCCCAAGTTTTTAGCATTAGCCCCCAGGCCATCGTTGGTAGAGATGGCTATTACCACCGGCCGCTGGTTGCGTAAAACTGCTTTGGCCGCCATCAACACGGGTGAATCGGTTATACCATTGGCTAGCTTAGCTAAGGTGTTGCCCGTGCAAGGTGCAATCACCAGTACATCCAAAAGCTTTTGGGGACCAAGGGGCTCGGCTTCTACAATAGTAGTTATAGCGGAGTGGCCTGTCAAGCGCTCGAACTCCGACTGCCAGAAATCCCCCCTACCAAAACGGGTGTCCATCTCTTTTACTGAGCGGGACAAAATAGGATAAACTTCTGCCCCTTCGTCCATAAGTTTCTTAATTTCAGGTAAAACTTTAGTCAAAGTACAATGTGAACCTGTAACAGCAAACCCTACTTTTTTACCAACCAGCCGCATTTTAACGCACCTCCGGGTAGGGTTTACAGTCGTCCCAGGCTCTCCAAGATCCAGCGAGGGTAAAGACGGGCCAGAATTTCCCCGGCGGTTTTAGGCGCTACTTTGCCGGGCAGTCCGGGAGCCAGTATCGCCTTTCTTCCCAGACTTTGGGCAGCCGCAAAATCGGTTCCGCCGGGTGCCGCAGCTAGATCGATGATTAAACATTCAGGGGAAGTTGTGGCCAGAAGCTGAGCTGTTAATACTAGAGCCGGTACTGTATTAAAGATAACCTGTGCCTGCTCAATGGCGGAGTTGAGATCCTCAAAGGAAATAGCCCTCCACCCTAAAGCCATGGCCCGCGCTCTATCAGGAGCCCCCCTGTCTACTACCGTAACCCTGGCGCCAATTCCGGCCAGCATGTGGGCTAAAGTTAAGCCGGTACGACCTAATCCCAGGACGAAAGCCTGGCTACCGTGTAAAGTGATGGGCATCTCCTGTATGGCTAACATAATAGCCCCTTCGGCAGTGGGTATGGAATTAAGGATAGCCATTTCGTCCCTCTCGGCCGTCTCTATTAGCCGCCAACCGTTCTCCTGGGCTACCCGGCGCAAGATAGGCCGGGCCACTCCTACCAGCACCGTCGTCCCGGCTGCCACTTCGCTTGCCCAGTTTTCGTCTACCCTGAAAGTTTGGCCGGTTAAGGAGGCCCTAATAACACCTTTTTCATCTGCCCCTGGTACCGGTAAAATGAGAACATCGGCACCCCGAACCGCCTGCACCGCATCGCTCAATAAAAGGCATTCTTTTAGCTCCGGCAATGGTGGGTAACCAACCACCTTGACTGTCGCACCCAGGCGCCTAAGCTCTTGGATGAGAATTAACTCCCGAGCATCGCCACCCAGGATAGTTACTTTAACCCCCGCCAGCCTCTCGCTCATGCTGGAACGACCTCCTGCCATACTAACACCCTTTGCTACTTGCAATATATGTGTTAGCAGGTCCAGAGGTGCGTAACCGGCTTAATCCTTTAAAAGCCCCTAAAGCTCTAATAGCTTCTCTAAGCCGAAGACCACCCCCTTTAAGTGGAGGACTTTTTCAATAGCTAGCAACAATCCGGGCAGAAAAGCTTCGCGGCTGGTGGTATCATGGCGGATAGTTAAGAGCTGGCCTCGACCGCCGAAGATGATTTCCTGGTGGGCCACTGCTCCGGGCAACCTCAGGCTGTGCAGTTGAAAACCCATGTAGTTGCCCCCGCGAGCCCCCTCTACTTTTATCTTCTCTTCCTTGGCATAAGCCAACTCTTTTTCCTTCCCATTTACCTCGGCCATTAATTCTGCTGTTTTTAAAGCAGTGCCCGAGGGCGCATCCAGCTTTTCTTCATGGTGTAGCTCAATTATTTCCGCCCGGGGAAAATAGCGAACTGCTTGCCGGGCAAAATGCATCATCAATACGGCGCCCAGAGAAAAATTGGGGGCCACCACTGCTCCGATCTGCCTCTCCTCGCACAGGATATGCAGGGCCTCTAGATCCGACCAGCCTATCCCCGTAGTCCCTATTACCGGGCGAACTCCGTGCTCTACTGCCCGGCGGGCATTATGTAAAGCTGCCTCGGCTACAGTAAAATCTACCAGCACCTGAGGCTGGGTTCGCTTCAATGTTTCGTCCAGATCCGAGCTTATAGCAATTCCTGCGGCCGGCAGACCGTTCAGCAGGCCAATATCGGTGCCAACTTTTACTATATCGACCGCTCCTACAACCTCAGTCTGGGGGGAAGTGAGTAACCCTTTAGTCATTTCCCTACCCATTTTACCCGCTGCGCCGGCAATAACCACCTTTATCCTTTTGCCCAATTCTTTCACCCCTTGGATTAAAAAAATAGGGGAAAACCATGAGCATTCTTGCTCCGGTCCTCCCCGGATGAACAAAGAATACTCATCTCGTTCTACTTTCGTGCGAGGAGCGCTCCACTACCCCTGGTAGTGACAGTCTGGTACTTGTTCAGCACCAGCCCAGCAGGTGAACCTGGGAAGCTCACCTACTTCGGCGGCCAGCCCTTTCCCATCCCTTCCTCGCTTCCCAACTCCGGTATGGTAATCATGCTGTACCGCGCCTCTACCCCGCTCCGCACGAGATGAGGTAGTTTTTAACCTGTTATTTTGTTAATATGCTAACACAAAGCTCCAAGCCCTGTCAACGCCTGTAAAAGTCTGAGGTATCCTCAATTAACTGTAGTTAAAATCAACCGTAATTACTTCCGAACCAACTTTGTGCACACTATACCAAGGTATAACCAGCTCCTGGCGCCGACCAAAAAAGGAAAAAAAGCCCTTTCCTGCCGGAAGTACTAGGGCATTAATCTCTCCCGTTTCTATGTCGATAATAAGATCTCCTTCCCCTAGAGTTCCCAGCCGGGAGCCGTCATATAGGTTAATAATTTCCTTCCCCTTAAGCTCGGCAAGACGCACTTTCCCGTCACCTGCCGCCTTTGTTGCCTGGCCACCAGGCTAAAACCAGGGGCTGAATTAAAGCAATAAGAATAGCTATTAGAGCCAAAGGATCCATATGCCAGCCCCCGAAAGATATGGTTTCGGGCACAGTTAATTTTAAAAAACTAACCAACATCACCAGGGATAGATAAATGCCGCCCGCAATAGCTACCAGTTCGCCCAGGGCCCGAGAAGCGGGGCTGGGCAATTGTTCACCAGTGCCGATTGAACGGTAACGGCGAACCTTAGCTTTCAGCGCTCCATAGAGGAGCAAAAGTAACAAGCCTCCGGCTGCTACTTGCCCCCACATAATTACACCCCCGCTAAAAAATATGGGGGTAAGAGGTATTCTATTACTTGTGGTTACCTTTCTGCAGGCGGGTATATTCCACTACCATTTCGTCAATCTTACGGCTTAAAGCTTTAACTTCTTCGCTATCCACCCTTGTACCCTGGCTGATCAGATATCCCAGTTGCCTGCGCAATCTTTCTATTTCTTGAGCCAGAACCAGCGCTCTGTTCATTCTCCTTCCTCGCCCCCCGGGGTATATCCTTTTCGAGATAGCCCCCTCTGCCTCCGGAAATTTTCCGCATTTTTGGCCAGGTAAGCCTGGTACAGCTCTTCGGCGCTAATCCCCGCTTTTAAGCACATACTTACAAAAAAATGAAATATATCCACCAGCTCTTCTTTTATGGCTTCACGGTCAATAGGCCGGGGAACTTTCCACCACTTGAAATTTACTTCTTCCAATAATTCTCCTAACTCTACCATTATGGCCATGGCTTCTTTTTGTATCCAACTGGCTAAATCCCACTCCGGTAATCGGTGGCCCACTTTTATTTCCTCATCTAAGCTAGCCTGGAGCTCAAAAATGTGTTGTAAGCGATCCACCGCATTCCCCCCTTAACTCAAGAACAGTTAAAGACCGGCCTCTAAAGCCACGGCCCTTAAATCCAGTTCTTCTAAAGGCGGTCCCAGAGTGGTCAAGGAGAGTTGCCCGGGGGAAAATAAACTCCTGGCCACGCGCTGGACGTCCTCCACAGTGACTTTATTAAGGCGTTCGATCATTTCTTCGGCAGTAATTACTCGACCAAAGGATAGTTCCGTTTTGCCTAGTCGGCTCATTCGCTGGCTAACATTTTCCTGTCCTAGAAGAAGATTGCCCCGTATCTGATCCTTGGTACGCTGCAGCTCCATTTCTGTAACCCCTTTATTTTTAATCAAGGCCAGTTGCTCTAAAATCAGCCTTATGACCTGCCGCGCATTACCCGGACTGGTTCCCGCATATACGGTAAACAACCCGCTATCTACATAACCGGCATGGTAAGAGTAAACTGAATACGCTAGGGCTTGATCCTCACGGATGAGCTGGAATAAACGGGAACTGATACCCCCACCTAAAATATTATTTAGAGCCTGGAGGGCATAAATATCAGGATCATCCTGGGCCAAACCCGGCGTGCCCAGACAGATCTGTATTTGCTCTGTATCTTTAGGGTTGATGCTTACAGCAGCCCTTTCCCTGGGAGCGCAGTAGACTACTTCCGGCCCCGGCAATTCTCGTTGACCAAAGGCCTTTTCCAGCTTATCCTCCAGCTCACCAGTTCGGAAATTACCTGCTACTGCTAAAACGATATTACGGCCATTATAATGCTGTCTATAATAATCATATATTCGCTCCCGGTCCAAGCTTTCAATAGACGCATAAGTGCCTAAAATAGCCCTTCCCAGGGGATGCCCCGGCCAAACAGTCTGAGCAAAAAGGTCGTGGATCACCTCATCGGGAGAGTCCTCATACATTTTAATTTCTTCCAGTATGACCTTTTTTTCTTTTTCAATATCTTCCGGGTGGAAGCGAGAGTTAAAAAACATATCGCTTAAGACATCGATGGCCAGATCTAAATGGTCGGCTAAAACGCGGGTATAAAAACAAGTATATTCTTTGGTGGTAAAGGCGTTTAGCACTCCGCCTACCGATTCCAACGCCTCGGCAATTTCCCGGGCAGTTCGCTTTTCAGTACCTTTAAACAGGAGATGTTCCAGAAAATGGGAAACCCCGTGGTTTTCTTCTGTCTCGTTACGGGACCCTGCCCGCACCCAAACACCTAAAGCTACCGAGTGAACATAGGGTATTTCTTCGCTCACTGCCCTGATGCCATTGGCCAAGGTTATTTTACGATACATCCCTCTCCTCCCCGTCTGCTCCTAATTTTACCAGCCCAGGAATCGGAAAAATCCTGATTCGGCAGTTATAGCTTCAGCAGCTACCAGAGGAGCAGAAGCTACCTCCTCTCCCTCATACACGAGTTTTACTACCCCCACAACTTGTCCTCTCTTAACCGGCGCTTTAATAACCGGTGGCAAAATCACCCTTTTTTCCAATTGAGCCAGCTTCTCCACAGGTACCGACCAGACAACATCTTGGGAAGGCGCAACCATCAGGTCTTTTTGCCGGCCGTTGGGAACATAAACTTTACCCACCTCTTCTCCGGCTGGAACCCTTTCCAGATAAAAGGAATTAAAACCATAATCCAATAAAGCGCGCGCATCCGTATAGCGATCCCAGCTACGCAATACTACCGCTATCAATTGGCGCCCTTCCCGCGTAGCTGAAGCCACCAAGCATTGGCCTGCCGCGTTGGTAGTACCTGTTTTCACTCCATCGGCTCCCTCGTAGCTCCCCAGAAGGCGGTTGGTATTATATAAATAGCGAGGGCCATCGGAGCCTTGAATTATGGCCTGGCGAGTACCTACTATTTGACGAAACAGAGGATGATCTAAGGCATAGCGGCTCATAACCGCCAGATCATAAGCCGTACTATAATGGTTATCATCCGGGAGCCCGTTGGGGTTTACGAAATGACTGTGGTAAGCCCCCAAAAGTTTCGCCTTACGGTTCATGAGCCATGCAAAAGTCTCTTCCGAACCGGCCAGATGTTCAGCTATAGCCACGCAAGCATCATTTCCTGAACTAATTAGCGCTCCCTTGATAAGGTCTTCCAGCTTCCATATGGTTTCCGGAAGTAGATCTACGCTCGCTCCCGGAGTGGTAGCAGCGTATTGGCTAACCTTAACCTCGCTATCCAACCGTCCTAATTCCAGGGCCAGGATGGCCGTCATGATTTTGGTAGTGCTGGCCGGCGGCCGGGCTTCATGAGCCTGTTTGGCATAAAGAACCTGGCCCGTGCTTCCCTCCATCAGCACCGCCCAGGGGGCGCTGATATCCGGTCTGCTGGCTGCTTCAGCCGAGAAAGCTAAAGTGAAGCACAAAAAAAAGCAGGGTATAACCCTTAATAAAAGACCCATTTTTTCCTCCTCCTCGCAACTCTCTTTATAAGACTATTATGTTCGAGGAGGAGAGCTCCTATTATGGTTTTCGTACTAAGAATTAAGGATTTCGGATACTGTAACCAATGAGTAACCCCGTTTTTGTAAATGGTTAATTATCTCCGGTAAAGCCTGAGCAGTAGGACCTGTGGGATGTAATAAAATAATAGCCCCATTCTGGCTATGGGAAACTACTAGTTTAATAATATCCTCAGGTTTAATACCTGGCAAGTAGTCCCCTGTATTGACCGTCCACATAATAAATTTATAACCCAGATCAGCTGCCGCCTCTACTACGTGCGGTTTATTTTCTCCGTAGGGAGGGGCGTAGAGGACGGGTTTGCGGCCTGTTAAACTTATTAATACTTCTTCCGCCTGTTTAATATCCCGGCGATTTTCTTCCCGGCTCAAGGTATCTACATGGAGATGGCCATAACCATGATTTCCTATTTCATGGCCCTCCCTGACCATCTGCTTCACCAGGTCAGGAAACTTGATAGCCCACTGTCCGGTAGGGAAAAAGGTAGCACGGACCTGTTTATGGGACAATATTCTTAAAATCTCCGGCAGGTATTCCTCTCCCCAGTCGATATTAAATACCAGGGCAACAGCTTTTTTATTGACGTTACCCTGGTAGATAGGCTGCACCTTCAAAACTGGTACTTCTTCTCCCTTAAGACAACGCCAACCCCTTATACCTATAACTGTACTGATTACCGCCAGAGCCATCACTAGTAAAAGAACGAGGCGCCGGCGCTGCCAGTAGAGCACATACATATTCGCCACCACCCTCAAAATTTCCCCTGTACCAAAAATATATGCTCTACTGGCAAAGATATAGCAATCAAAAACTAGCGCGTCTTGCGTTCCCGACCGGACCGGCGGTAAGACTGGCGTCCAATATTGTTATTATTCTCCAAAGAGCGAAGGGCCTCCTTCCGGGACAGCTTAAGGCGACCCTGAGGGTCAAAGCCAATGGCTTTTACCAGGATTTCATCCCCTTCCTTTACCACATCTTCTACCCGGCCTACCCGGCCTTCCGCCAGCTGGGAAATATGCACCAGGCCTTCCTTGCCTGGCAAGCCTAACACACCCGGTATTATCTCTACAAAGGCCCCGAAATCGGTAATACGGGTTACTTTGCCGCTGTAAACTTTGCCCACTTCCACATCTTTGGTCAGGGCTTCAATAATCTGCAGAGCGCGTTCCCCGGCTTTGGGGTCGTTAGCAGCAATGAAAATACGGCCGTCATCTTCGATGTCAATTTCCACGCCTGTCTCTTCAATAATCTTCTTAATAACTTTGCCGCCCGGCCCGATAATATCGCGGATTTTTTCCGTATCTATCACTGTGGTGAGCATCCGCGGGGCGTAGGGTGACAATTCTTTCCGGGGTTCTGGCAACACTTCCAGCATCTTTTCCAGAATATAGAGGCGGGCGCGCCGCGCTTGTTCTAATGCCCGGGAGAGAATAGAACGGTCAATACCCGGAATTTTAATGTCCATCTGCAGGGCAGTTACCCCTTTAGCAGTACCGGCCACTTTGAAATCCATATCCCCCAGGGCATCTTCTATACCTTGAATGTCGGTAAGGATGGCAATTTTATCCCCTTCTTTGACCAGGCCCATAGCCACCCCTGCCACCGGTGCCTTAATGGGGACCCCGGCATCCATCAGGGCCAGAGTGCTGCCACATACGCTGCCCATAGAGGTAGAACCATTAGAGCCCAACACTTCCGATACTAACCGGATAGCATAAGGAAATTCATCCTCAGAAGGAATCATCGGCTCTAAGGCTCGTTCGGCTAAGGCGCCATGGCCAATCTCGCGCCGCCCGGGGGCTCGTATGGGCCGCGCCTCCCCTACGGAATAGGGCGGAAAATTGTAATGGTGCATATAACGTTTAGATTCTTCCACTCCCAAGTCATCTAGAATTTGTTCATCACTTATAGACCCTAAAGTGGCCACTGTAAGTATCTGGGTCTCTCCTCGATTAAATAGGGCTGAGCCATGGGTACGGGCTAAAACACTTACTTCACAGCTAATGGGTCTAATATCTTCCAAACCCCGGCCGTCAACCCGGATACCTTCCTCCAGAATCATCTTCCGGACTATTTCTTTTTCCACCTGCGTGACCAGTTCCCCTACCAGCCTGGCCAGTTCGGGCTGTTCTACAGCGGCTTCACTATGGGCTGCCAAAATTTCCTCGCTAATGGCTTCTTTACAAGCCTCAATTTGCTTATCACGTTCCTGTTTACTCCATTTTTCTGCTATACCCCGCTGTATAACTTCCTTTAACCGGATTGTGGCCAGTTCACGCGTGGCTTCCTCTATCTCTGTAACTACCTCCACCACAGGCACTTCTTGTTTCTCTTTGGCCAGCCCCATAGCCCGAGCTTCCTGGTAAAATTCCTGAATAAAAGATACCACGCGCTTAACTTCTTCGTGGCCGGCCATGATACATTCCAATAATAAATCTTCAGGCACTTCTTCAGCTCCAGCCTCTACCATCATTACAGCTTCGGCCGTACCGGCCACTACCAGGTGAAGCTGGCTTTTCTCATCCTGTGCCAGGGTAGGGTTGATAACGGGTTGTCCGTCGATCAACCCCACCGCCACTGCTCCAATGGGTCCATTAAAGGGAATGTCAGAGATGGTCAGGGCTGCCGAGGCCCCGATTATTCCTGCCACGTTGGGCGGGCAATCCTGATCTACTGATAAAACAGTGGCTACCACATGCACATCGTGACGATAACTCTTGGGGAAGAGAGGTCTAATGGGGCGATCAATCAGGCGGCTCGAAAGAATAGCTTTCTCACTGGGCTTGCCTTCCCGTTTAATAAACCCCCCTGGAATTTTCCCCGCAGCATATAGCCTTTCTTCATAATCTACAGTAAGTGGAAAAAAATCAATTCCTTCCCTGGGTTCAGCAGACGCCGTGGCCGTAACCAGTACCATAGTTCCCCCGTATTGAACCAGTACTGCGCCACCCGCCTGCCTTGCTAGGCGACCGGTTTCCAGAATTAGATCGCGCCCGGCTAGGGGAAGTGCTTTGCGTAATACCCCCTCCATATGCGTTGCTTGTTTCCTCCTCTACTCTAACCTCGATAAGCTTATATTTCTTCGACATTTATCATAGTATTTCCTGCTTTATGTTCTTTTAAATCCCGGAAGGTTACCAGCATATTAAATAAGGAGCGGCTTCACCGCTCCCTTTTAATACCTCAAGCCCAGGGCCTCTACTACCTGACGATAACGCTCAATGTCGGTATCCCGCAAGTAATTGAGTAAGCGTCGGCGTTGGCCAACCATTTTGAAAAGCCCTCTCCGGGAATGATGGTCCTTCCGGTGTACCTTTAGGTGTTCCGTTAAAGAATTGATACGCTCGGTCAAAATGGCTATTTGGACTTCCGGTGAGCCTGTATCGTTCTCATGCTGCTGAAAGCGCTTAATGATTTCCCACTTCTTAGCCTTCTCTAAAGCCATGGGGACCTTCACCTCCTTTTGTATCCTCATCCCCTCTGGCCAAGAAAAGCGCCGGAGCCTCGCCTTTCCTCGCCACAGGTTCATCTTGATTTCTTTTTTAACAATAACAATTATAAAATACTAGAAGCCACCCTTGCAACTTTTTATTTGGTCACGGGAAGCCAACTTTCCTCAGCTTATTTTCCAATGATAGTGATAACGAGCCTGCCGGCCGGTACATCCTTGATGACCAAATCAAAGGCTCTCCCCGAGGCTGCGATAAAACCTCTAAATCTAGTAGCCACTGCAATCCGGCCAGGAAGCTGGCGGGCAGCAGAGACAATATCCCCCATAAGTATACCTTCTTGCCGCAGCTCTTTTAAGCGTTTGCGCGCGTGGGAAGTAATTATAACCCGCACCTGGCACCAGCTCCACTTCCCTCTTACCCTTTAAAAATTCGGGCTACATTATCATCTTACGTTATTACAGAAAAGCTGGTTACGCTTGCAAGAGCTGCCTGGCCCGCTTTATATCCTGGATTATCTGCTCTACCAATTCAGCTGTATTATTAAAGGTTTTTTCCGGCCTTAAGAAATACCGTAACTCCACCCTGACTCTTTGCCCATAAAGATCGCCGCAGAAATTCATTAAATATACTTCAACAGTAGGAGACGAATGGGTTCCAAAGGTAGGGCGTAGCCCGATATTGGCTATTCCCGGGTGCCAGGTCTTATCGGGCAGAAGAACCCGGCAGGCATAAACACCGTAAGCCGGCAATTTTATCTCAGGGGGTACAGCCACATTAGCTGTGGGAAAACCCAAAGTGCGTCCACGCTGCTCCCCCTTTACCACATAACCGCTTAAGGTGGGCCAGTAGCCTAAAAAGTCCTTGGCCCGGTTGATGTCCCCCGCTGCCAGAGCTTCCCGGATAGCGGTGCTACTCACTACTTCATCACCCACTTTTACCGGAGGCAATACCATAACCTCAAACCCCATCTTAGCCCCCAAGTTAGCAAGCAAAGCCGGCTTACCTTTCCCTTTACAGCCAAAGGAATAATTAAAACCCACCGCTACCAGGGAAGGCCTAAAATACGACCACAAGATTTCTGTTACAAAAGCTTCGGGCGATAAAGAAGCCACCCCTGAAGTGAAGGGTAAAAAATAAAGATAATCTACACCCAGGGCCGACATAAGTTCAATTTTTTGTTCTTTAGTTGTCAAAAGCCCAGGCGAAGTGGCCGGGGCCAGAACTACCTCAGGATGGGGATCAAGAGTCAGAACTACAGAGGCTAAATTTCTTTCGCGGGCCTTCTCTACTGTAAGCCTTATAAGCCTTTGGTGCCCCCGGTGAACTCCGTCGAAGTTGCCCAAAGCCAGGCAACAGCCCTTTACCTCTTCTGTCCCTTCTAAACCTTGATAAACCCTCATTTTCCTCAAACCCTTATTCCGTTAAGGAAATTTAAGCAAGAACCTTGTGAGGTTTTATACCTTCCAGCCGGGATCTACCTGTACAAGAGCCTATAGCCAAAAGTGTCCCATCTCCCCGATGCAGCCGAACCTCATCTCCTAGGCGCAAACCTTCAGGCACCTCCTGGCAGAGGGATATTTTTATAGCCGCTCCTCTCAATACAGTGCTTACAGCCTCTGGTTTTACTATTACTGCCTGTAGATGCTGGACTCCCGCTTCTAAGGGCAACAGGAAATCCTGTCGCCCCTCTTTCACCGCTGCTTCCATTTCTTCCATGGTCCAGGCCCCCTCTATTACGAAAGGACCGGACTGCCGCCTCAGGAGAAAAAATACAGTGGCTCCACACCCCAGGTAGATACCCAGATCGTGGCACAGGGTCCGGACGTAAGTCCCTTTGGAACAGACTACATCCAGCAAGGCACGGGGATATGGACCGTCCGGCCACATTCTTTTCAGCTGCAGCTCATAAATAAAAATTTGCCTGGGTTGCCGGGGTATGTCCTTGCCCTGGCGCGCCAGCTCATAAAACCTCCGCCCTTGGTAATGAAGAGCCGAAAATATAGGAGGTAACTGCTCTTGAGCTCCTGTAAAGTGGGGCAAAGCGGCCAGCACAGCTTCCTCTTCCAGCCTGTCCACTGGACGCCGCTCCAGCACCTCTCCAGTTATATCCTGGGTGGTTGTTTTTAGGCCAAAGATAACCTCTACCCGGTAAGCCTTGGAACCCGCCTGAACATATTCCAATAACCGGGTGGCTCTTCCTAGGGCCAGGGGTAACACCCCGGTTGCCACAGGATCCAGGGTACCGCCATGGCCCACTCTTTTTATCCCCAGAAGTCGCCGGACTCTTTGAACTACATCGTGAGAAGTAAGGCCCGGCGGCTTTAATACATTAATAAAGCCCTCCAGCACCTTTTAATTTATCACCCACCGCTTTTATTACTTGCTTCACAGCCTCTTCCAGAGGGCTGTATACGGTGCAACCCGCCGCTCGCTTATGGCCCCCGCCCCCGAACATAGCCGCTATCTCATTAACATCTACCAACTTCTTAGACCGCAGGCCCACCCTAATGACCCCCGACTCTAATTCGCGAAAGGATAGACCAACCTCCACCCCGGCAATGGACCGGGGATAGTTCACCAGCCCTTCTGCATGTTCTGGTTTAGCACCCAGGCGCTCCATAACTTCCCGGGTTATTACTACCCAAGCTACTTTCCCCTCATAGGCTAAGGAAAGGGTAGGCAGGACTTCGGCCAGCAAGCGTATGCTCAACAAGGGCTTGCTTTCCCATAAGAATTCTCTGATCAAGTTTATATTCGCACCTAGGTCAATTAAATCTGCTGCCATCCTCAAGGTTTTAGCCTGGCAATTTTCGTATTGGAAAGAACCAGTGTCGGTGACCAGGGCCGTGTACAGGGCACTGGCCATAGTTGAATCAACGACTATTCCCAGCTCTTTTAATATAGCATAAATCAACTCTCCGGTTGCTGCTGCCCCTTCATCTACCAAGTTCAGGTCGCCAAAGAAAGTATTGCTCTTATGGTGATCAATGTTTATAATCCGCTCCACCTTATTGCGCCAGGCTTTGAACCCTTCCTGTACCCGATCCAGGTCCGTACAATCCACCACCACCAGCAAAGGGGGCAAGGAGGTGACCTGGCCGGGAAGCAGTATGCGCTCACTGCCAGCCAAAAAACTGTACATCTCGGGTAGCGGGTCCCCAATAATGGCCGTAACCGCCGCCCCTCGCTGGCGCAATCCCCGGGCCAGGGCTATAGTTGAGCCGATGCAGTCACCGTCTGGAACGCTGTGGGAAGCTATGGCTACTTCTCTGGCTCTGGCTAGCTCCGCCGCTATTTCTCCCAAGGAGTTCATGATTCTTTAGCTTCCTCCGCTTTGATCTGGGATAGGAGTCTGGCTATACGTTCTCCATGTTCAATGGAGGCATCAAATTTGAATACAATCTCCGGTGTTAACCGCAGTTTAATCCGCCGGCCTATTTCCCGCCGTACAAAACCCGTCGCCCTGGCCAGAGCCTCCATGGTTTGCTTTTTTTCCTGCTCCGTCCCATATATACTCACGTAAACTTTGGCGTGCTGCAAGTCGTTGGATAGCTCTACTGCTGTTACGGTAACGAAACCTATTCGAGGATCTTTAAGCTCGTCCTGCAGTATCTGAGCTATTTCTTTTTTCATCTGCTCCGCCACGCGCTCGGCTCGTAGAGACATAGGCGACTCACCCTCCTATAATTCGCGCTTTATCTCTTCAATCGTGTATGCTTCTAAAATGTCGCCCTCCTTAATGTCGTTAAACTTCTCCAACCCTATACCGCATTCAAACCCTTGAGCAACCTCACGCACATCATCTTTGAACCGTTTGAGAGAGGCAATACGGCCTTCGTACACTACTACCCCGTCACGAATCAACCTGACCATAGATTTATTAACTATTTTGCCTTCGGTAACATAACAACCCGCCACAGTTCCCACTTTGGGCACCTTGAAGGTAGCCCTTACCTCAGCGTGGCCCAGGGTAACTTCTCGCCTTTCAGGTTCCAGGAGACCGGCCATAGCTGCCTTGATATCGTCCAGGACTTCATATATTACCCGGTAGAGGCGAATTTCCACTCCTGTACTCTCAGCAGCCTTGCGGGCATTGGCATCCGGACGGACCTGGAAACCTATTATTATGGCATTGGACGCTGCTGCCAGCATCACGTCCGTCTCCGTAATAGCGCCTACTCCGGTATGAATAAGGCTTACTCTAACTTCATCTGTAGATAAACGTTCCAGGGCATTGCGCAAAGCTTCCACCGAACCCTGTACATCACCCTTGAGGATAAGCTTCAGCTCTTTAACCTGGCCCTCCATCTGTTTGAAAATCTCATCCAGGGAAGTTTTGCTCGCTACCTGTAATTCTTTCTGCCGTTTTTCTATCTGGCGCTGTTCCGCAATCTGACGGGCCAGCTTTTCATCTTCCACCACTTGGAATATATCTCCGGCTTCCGGAACATTATCCAGGCCCAGAATTTCTACCGGCATGGAAGGCGGTGCTTCGTTGACGCGGTTACCCCGGTCGTCAAACATAGCCCGCACCCGGCCGTAAACGCTGCCGGCAACAATATTATCTCCTACTTTTAAAGTACCCTTTTGCACCAGTACTGTAGCTACGGGTCCTCTGCCCCGGTCCAATTTGGCCTCAATAACCACACCTCGAGCAGGCCGATCAGGATTCGCCTTTAGCTCAGCCAGGTCGGCTACCAGGAGCACCATTTCCAGCAGTTGGTCCAGACCCTGCTTCCTCAAGGCCGAGATGGGTACCATAATGGTGTCGCCGCCCCATTCCTCCGGTACCAGCCCGTATTCAGTCAACTGCTGCTTAATGCGTTCCGGGTTAGCACCGGGTTTGTCGACCTTATTAATGGCCACGATAATAGGGACATTGGCCTCTTTGGCATGGTTAATAGCTTCTACCGTCTGGGGCATAACTCCATCGTCGGCAGCAACCACTAAAATGGCGATATCCGTAACCTGTGCTCCGCGGGCTCGCATGGCGGTAAAAGCTTCGTGGCCAGGCGTGTCGATAAAAGTTATTTTCCGCCCCTTAAGCGTGACCTGATAAGCGCCAATATGCTGGGTGATACCGCCCGCTTCAGTAGCCGTTACATTGGTCTGGCGAATGGCATCCAAAAGGGTAGTCTTGCCGTGATCGACATGACCCATAACCGTCACTACCGGCGGACGATCTTTAAGGGTAGCCGGGTCATCGGGAATGTCCGGTAATTCGGTAATGGGCGTCTCTATCTTAACCTCCACTTCGGCCCCCAATTCCTGAGCCACAATGGCCGCCGTATCCACATCCAGCTCCTGATTGATAGTGGCCATTACACCCAGACTTATGAGCTTTTTAATAACTTCCGCCGCCGTTTTGTTAAGCTTTTTAGCCAAATCCTGCACGGTAAGGGGACCATTTAAAACAACATGGGGTACCACCCGTGGCACATCTACCTGCTGCTCTTTGCTCTTAGGCCGCGCCTTCTCCCGCCACAGCAGGCGTTCTTCTTCCCGTTCCTCATAAAACTTGTCGCGGCTCCGTTCCCGCGCTTTTAACTCTGTCTTGCTGGGGCGCTCGCGCCTTTTTTCTATCTGGTCCTTAGTAGCCGGCTCCGGAGGTTTAGGGATGCGCAAGGGTTTGCTATCCGTGCGCTTGCGGGGAGGCTTGCCGGCTTCAGGCGGTAAGGCCTTGCGCCTGCGCCCGTAGTCCCGGCGTTGCCGCTCCCGGGGCTGTTCCTGGGGCGCAGCAGTTCTTTCCGTCCTTGTTTGCTGCGCAGGCGGTTTTACTTCTTCCTTGGGGGTCACCGGCGTCTGGACTGCCTTTTCCGCCACTTTCTCCACCTTGGGCTGAACTTCCTCTGGTGCTCTTTGTTCCTGTATTTTTTCTTCAGGTTTAGGAGCTGGGGTTTCAACCTGTACAGTTTCAGCTTGTATTTCTGCTGTCTGTGGCGCTTCTGTTACCTTTTTCTCCTCAACCTGAACTGCCTCCGGAGCAGGAGCCTGGGCAGCAGCCGCCTTAGCGGCTCGTCTCATCCGCCTGTAATGATTGCGAATCTTAATAACTTCACCATTTTCTAATACGCTCATATGAGACCTAGTATAAATCCCTAAGCTGGCCATAGTATCCATTAGCTCTTTATGGGAAACGTGCAGCTCTTTAGCCAGTTCATAAACTCTGGTTTTGCCCATACAATCACCTCCATAAATTTCATGGCCAACCAACCTCCCCTGCTACCTGTCGTATTAACTCAGCAAAGCCCACTTCTTCCACCCCCACTACAGTACAAGGAGGTTTTCCCAGGGCCAGACCTATTTCTTCTTTTTTACCCCATATCGCCAGGGGAACACCAGTCTTTTGGCAGAGGAGCCAGAACTCTCTCTTAAGGCGGGGACTGGCATCCTCAGTTATAATCACTAGATAAACTTTGCCTTTCCTTAAGCTAGCCTTTGTTGCCCTGGCCCCCCAGGCAAGCTTTCTGGCCCGCAAAGCCAGGCCCAGAAGCTCAAGAATCCTCTTCATAAGACTCCTTTCTCAAGCTGGCCTCCAGTTCGGCCAGTATTTCAGGATTAATCTGTACACCCAGGGTCTTTTCTAGGGCGCGGCTTTTAATGGCTTTCTGTAAGCATTCTATTCGCGGGCAAAGGTAAGCACCTCGCCCGGCTTTCTTGCCTGTAGGATCTATGAGCAAAGTTAGCTCTGGAGTCCGGACTACGCGAATCAGCTCTTTTTTTTCTTTCCGGCTGCGACAGCCCACGCACATGCGCACAGGCACTTTTTTCGGTCGAGGCACCTTTCCTTCTCCCCCATTTTTAAGCCTCAAGGTCTAGATCGTCATCCCAAGCGTCCCAGTCCCCTGCTTCACTTTCACTCTTAATGTCAATCTTCCACCCGGTGAGTTTAGCTGCCAGGCGTGCATTTTGGCCTTCTTTGCCTATGGCTAAAGATAGCTGATTATCAGGTACAATAACGCTCCCAATCTTGTTTTCATAATCAATCTCTACATCCAGAACCCGGGCGGGACTTAAAGAATTGGCCACAAAAACCGCAGGGTCATCGCTCCATTTAATGATATCAATTTTTTCTCCTCGTAATTCATTAACAATTGCCTGAACTCTAATACCCTTAGGTCCCACACAAGCTCCCACCGGGTCCACCCTTTCCTCCCGGGAATGGACGGCAATTTTCGACCTAGTACCGGCCTCACGAGCCACCCCTTTAATTTCAACTATGCCATCATGAATTTCGGGTACCTCTAATTCAAACAAACGTTTAAGCAGTCCTGGGTGAGTGCGGGAAACAAAAATCTGTGGCCCTTTAGTGGTCTTCTTGACTTCTACCACATAAACCTTTATCCTTTCTCCCGGAGAATAGGTTTCCGTCGGTATCTGTTCGGTAGGGGCCATTATGGCTTCCACGCGGCCCAGGTCAATAATCCAATTCTTACCTTCCTGGCGTCTCACGATACCTGTAACAATGTCATTTTCATGGGCGATAAATTCTTCATAAATTAAGTTGCGCTCAGCTTCTCGAATGCGCTGAATTACTACCTGTTTGGCCGTTTGAGCTGCTATTCTACCGAATTCTTTAGGAGTAATCTCCTTTTCTACTATATCTCCCACTTCATAATTGCTGTTGAGATATCGCGCCTCACTCAGGCTAATTTCTGTCCGGGGATCGTTAACCTTTTCCACCACCTTTTTTTGGGCAAAAACTTTTATTTCACCCGTCTCTGGCTGAATGTGTACCCGAACATTTTGAGCAGACCCAAAATTTTTCTTATAAGCCGATACCAGGGCTGCTTCAATGGCTTCTAACAAAACAGCTATCTGCAGGCCTTTTTCCCGCTCCAGTTCCTTTAAAGCGTATATAAACTCCGTATTCATTGTCTTTAAGCCCTCCTCACTCCTTCCTGGGTTCATACTTAAGTTTGGCGCTGGCTATTCCCTGGCGAGGAATGCTGAGCTGCTCCCCTGAGGGAGTCAATATGGCGACCGTTTCCCCCTCCAGGCCTAAAAGCTCGCCTTCAAAATTTCGCCGCCCATATATAGGAGCAAAAGTACGTATGGTAACCTTGCGCCCTTGAAAACGTATAAAGTCAGCATCTTTTTTAAGGGGGCGTTCTACCCCGGGCGAGGATACTTCTAAATAATAACTATGAGGAATGGGATCCGCGCGATCCAATTCCTCTTCGACCGCCCGGCTAACCCTCTCACAATCATCCAGGCTGACTCCCCCCGGGCCATCAATAAATAAGCGTAGGAAATACCTCTGCCCCTCGCGACAGTATTCTACATCCACCAGTTCGTAACCCATTTGCACAATAATAGGTTCTACCAAACTCTGTACAGTGGAGGCTATTTTACCCACAGCCTTCCCTCCCCAACATCAACATAAAAGAGTGGGTTCTCACCCACTCTTTGCGCACATTACTTCTCCTTCCTTAAGGGCTTAAAATGCAAGCTAAAACCTAGCCATAGTATAGCACAGCTTTTAACCCTATGCAAGTCTTGAGCCTTTAAAACAGCACCAATTGGTCAGTGGCCGGAAGATCTGCCAAACATCCATGGCGCTCTAAAATTTCCAGTACCGCCCGGTTAATCCGACTCCGGCGCTGCAAATCTTCCACCGAGGTAAAAGGCTTTTCATCGCGGGCTCGGACAATGGCTTCCGCCGCCGCCCGGCCTACCCCGGCCAGCGCACCCAGGGGAGGGAGCAGTTCTCCGGGGCCTATCAAGAAACGAGTGGCAGCGGACCTGGCCAGGTCCACCCGTTTTAATTTGATGCCCCGACAAAACATTTCCCTGGCCACTTCTAAAATTGACAAGAAATTCTTGTCCCGGGCACTAGCCTCATTACCCTTGCGCTCCAATGTTTCTATTTCTTGCCGGACCCGGTCCAGGCCCTGGCAGATGATGTCAGCATCGAATTCCTCGGCCCGGACGCTAAAGAAAGCAGCGTAGAAGGCCTCTGGATAATAAACTTTATAGTAGGCAATACGAAAGGCCATCATAACATAGGCCACAGCATGTGCTTTAGGAAACAGATAAGTAATCTTTTTACACGACTGCAGAAACCATTCGGGCACCCCTGCTGCCCGCATTATCTCTTCGTATTCCCCTTTTACGCCTTTGCCTTTGCGCACATCTTCCATAACCCGGAAGGCCACATCCGGAGCCACACCTTTTTGGATCAGGAAGTTCATAATATCGTCCCGGGTAGAAATGGCCTCACTCAGGCGGGCAGTCCCGCTCCTTATGAGGTCTTGAGCATTATTAAGCCAGACATCCGTTCCATGGGAAAAACCGCTGATCCGCACCAGTTCAGAAAAGGTTTTGGGGCGGGTTTCCTCGAGCATTTGGCGTACAAAACGCGTACCAAATTCGGGAATGCCCAAGGTCCCCACCTGGGAACCGATGTCCTCGGGGTTAACCCCCAGGACCTCTACACTGGAAAAGAGGGACATGGTTTTCTTCTCGTCCAGTGGTATCTCCCGTGCCGGTACGCCAGTCAAATCTTCCAGCATCTTTATTACCGTAGGATCATCGTGGCCCAACAGGTCTAACTTTACCAATCTCTCACTTAAAGCTTCGTAATCAAAATGGGTAGTAATAACATTACTGGAGGGATCATCAGCCGGCCTCTGCAGAGGAGTAAATAAATGGATATCCATCCCTCGGGGCACCACCATTAGTCCGCCGGGGTGCTGGCCGGTAGTCCGTTTAACCCCTGTGCAACCGCGTACCAGGCGGTTAATCTCCGCTTGCCGTAGCTTTAAATTGCGCTCTTCCAAGTACTTCTGCACAAAGCCAAAGGCCGTACGCTCCGCTATGGTAGCTATAGTGCCGGCCCGGAACACGTGGTCTTTGCCAAACATCTCTTCTGCGTAACGGTGGGCCCGGGCCTGATATTCCCCGGAAAAATTGAGATCAATATCTGGCACCTTATCTCCTTTAAAGCCGAGAAAAACCTCGAAAGGTATATCATGGCCATCCTTAACCAGCCTTTGGCCACATTGGGGGCACCGCTTATCCGGCAGGTCGGCCCCGCAGTTAACACTGCCATCCTGGATAAACTCGGTATAGCGGCAGCCCGGACACCGGTAGTGGGGAGGTAAGGGGTTAACTTCTGTAATACCCGCCATGGTAGCCACCAAGGAAGAGCCCACCGAACCCCGGGAACCTACCAGATAGCCATCTTCGTTGGACTTTTTGACCAGCTTATGGGCAATGAGATAAAGAACCGCAAAACCGTGTTTAATAATAGAACCGAGTTCCTTATCCAAGCGGGCCTGGACCACCGGTGGGAGGGGATCGCCATACCACTCCCGCGCCCGGCCCAGGACAATCCGGGTCAGTTCTTCCTCCGCCCCTGGAATTTCCGGCGGATAAAATTCATCGGGAATGGGCTTGATCTCTTCCACCGCCTCAGCCAGAGCCCGCGGGTTATCAATCACTACCTCCCTAGCTTTCTCTTCACCCAAATAACTGAACTCGGTCAGCATCTCCTCTGTTGTCCGGTAAAAAAGGGGGGCCTGGACTTCATCTTCATAACCCTGGCCTGCTAGAAGAATTTGGCGAAAGATGGCATCCTCGGGTTCGATAAAATGGACATCGCCGGTTGCCACCACCGGCTTACCTAATTTTTCACCCAGGGCCACAATTTTGCGATTCATCTCTTCCAGGGCTTGCCTATCAGGCACTTTCCCTTCCCGAACCAGAAATTCATTGTTGGCCAGGGGCTGGATTTCCAGGTAATCATAAAAAGCCGCTATCTCGGTGAGCTTATCCTCATCCGCTCCGGCCAGGTAGTGCCGAATAAGCTCTCCCGCCTCACAGGCTGTACCTAAAAGTAATCCCTCACGATATTGCTTTAGCAGTTGGCGAGATATCCTGGGCTTGCGGTAAAAATATTGCAAATGAGAAGCAGTTACCAGACGATAAAGGTTAAGGAGTCCCTCCCGGTTTTTAACTAGAAGCACAATGTGGTAGGTCTTTTGCTGGTCCGGTGGAGAACCGTCATCATCAAATAAATACCCTTCCAGACCATAAATTATCTTTATTCCATATTTGCGGGCAGCTTCAGCGGCTACCGGGAAAGCTTGGAGAACACCATGATCAGTAATGGCGAGGGCTCCGTGCTGCCAGCGGGCAGCCAGGCATATTGCTTCCTCAACTTCCGCCACACCGTCCATGGCGCTCATTTTAGTATGAAGATGTAGCTCCACTCTTTTCACCGGTGCCAGATCCTGGCGTAAGCGCGGTTCGGCCAGCTCAATATCCCGGGCCAGCAGCACTAATTCCTGGCTATAGGGATCGTACTGGACATCTCCCCTGATCAATACCCAGTCGCCCGGCTGCAAAGTCTTCTCCTTTAAGGGCCCCTCGGCAACAAAAGCCTTTACACTTATGCTATCGGTTCTATCGGTCACATCAAAGGTTACCAGCAGGCGGCCGCTCTTAAGCTGCCTGGCAGCAAAATTTGACACCTCTCCCCGTACGATTACCTGGTGTTCTTCATCCTGAATTTCTTTAAGGGCGCGCTCTGGACCTTTAATTTTATTGCCCAGCAACACCCTCCCGTCTTCCGGCTTAGCCGTGGCTCCTTCCTGACAGCCCTCATTATCCTTGGCCGGCTGGAGAACTTTTTGGAGTTCTTGTGCCTGTAACTCCTTGGACACCCGGGCCAGCTCCTGGCCGTAATCCTTATCGGCCTTAAGTTCTACCTTTACCTCCTGCTTCAGGGCGCGCTGCAAGACTTCGGTTAAGACCGCCGCACAACCCAGTTGTTTCAACGCTTCCACCGCTAGCTTGCCCGGCAGGATTAGCTCCCACTTGCTGCCCTCGCCCTTTTCTAGGCGGGCCCCGGCCAGCCAGGCCCGACTACCATTGCCTAGGTAGCTGGCCACTTGCTGTAAAATCTGTTCCTTAAATAATTCTTTTTCTTCTTTTTCCTCTTTTTCCTTTTTTTTCTCTTCTTCCCAGCTAGTAGGTTCAATTTGTTCCAACTTGATTTCCAGGCCGGGAAACTGCTCTGACAGGAAGCTTTGCCAGGAGACCTCTTCCGCGGGTGTTAGCCCACCTCGCAGCCAGATGCGGCATCGGCCCTGACGACGAAACACTTCTACCTTTTCAATGGCCGCAAGATCAACAGCCATGCCACTGCTCCCCCATGAAACGCTCTAAGCCTCATAGCTGTGGGAAATTTTAAAGAAGCCCATTCGCTAGAAGCCAAAGGAGGCTCAAAACCTGGACTAACCCAGATAAAATTCCTCCGGTGACTGCAGTGCTCTCATTATGGCTTCCTTTACTCGCCGGGCCAGACCTTCTCGCGGTACCGCCTTTTCTTCCTTGCTCCAGCGCCACTTCCAGTCTACGGTACCCTGCGTTAGGGTTTTCTTGCCAATAGTTAACCTCAGAGGATAGCCGATGAGATCGGCCTCTACAAATTTAACCCCTGCCCTTTCATCCCGGTCATCCAGGACTACCTCCAGCCCCTCCGCCTGCAATTCCTGGTAAAGCTTCTCTGCCACAGCCATCTGTATTTCATCCCGTCCGGAAACAGGTATTATTACCACCTGATAGGGAGCAATGGAGATAGGCCAGATAATGCCATGCTCATCATGGTGCTGCTCCACAGCAGCAGCCATAGTCCGGCTAATGCCGATTCCGTAGCAACCCATGACCACGGGATGTTCCTCGCCTTTTTCATCCACATAAGTGGCGCCTAAGGCCTGGCTGTACTTGGTACCCAACTTAAAAATTTGCCCTACCTCTATTCCCCGGGCCTGGTCCAAAACAGAGCCGCATTGGGGACAGGGTTCACCCGCTTCGGCCTGGCGCAGGTCCGCCACCTTGACGGGGGTAAAGTCGCGGCCCGGGTTAACATTCACGAAATGGTAATCATTGTAGTTAGCTCCGGCCACCGCATTAACCAGGTAAGGAATTTCCAAATCTGCATAGATAGGAATATTGCCCAGGCCTACCGGACCTACATATCCCACAGTCACTCCCAGCAACTTTTCGACCTTCTCCGGTTCAGCTAAGTTTAATTGGCGACATCCCACGGCTTTCTGCAGCTTAACCTCGTTTAACTCGCGGTCTCCTCGCACCAGGGCAGCTATCAGCTGACCATCCGCTTCATAAAGGATGGTCTTAATAAGGCGCTGGGGTTCAATGCCCAGATAAGCGCAGACCTCTTTAACGGTGCGCTGGCCCGGGGTAGCCACCTTCTCCAAAGGTAAGGCTTGGTCATCTCCTGTTAAGGGTCGCGGTGTAGCCTTAGCTATTTCTACATTGGCAGCATAATTACAATGGTGGCAGAAAAGTACCACGGCTTCTCCGGCTTCGGCCAGGACCATAAACTCGTGGCTGGAACTCCCGCCAATAGCTCCCGTATCGGCCTCTACGACCCGAAACTTTAGGCCACACCGGCGAAAGACGTTGCTGTAAGCCGCATACATCTTGTCGTAGCTCTCCTGCAGGCCCTCTTCGTCCCGGTCGAAGGAATAGAGATCCTTCATGATAAATTCCCGGCCCCTAAGTAAGCCAAAGCGCGGCCTCCGCTCATCCCGGTACTTATTTTGAATCTGGTACAACAGCAAAGGGAGTTGCCGGTAAGAATTAACCTCACTGCGAACCAGGGCCGTAACTATTTCCTCATGGGTGGGGCCTAAACAAAAATTACGGCCATGGCGGTCTTGCAGGCGAAACATTTCTTCACCGTAAACTTCCCAGCGACCGCTCTCCTGCCAAATTTCTGCAGGCTGAATAATGGGTAGCACCAATTCCTGAGCACCGGCGCGGTCCATTTCCTCTCTAACAATATCTTCAATTTTGCGCAGAACCCTCCAGGCCAAAGGAAGGAAAGTATAAATGCCGGCAGCGGCCTTACGAATAAAACCTGCCCGCAATAATAACTGGTGACTGATAACCTCGGCTTCAGCAGGTATTTCCTTTAAAGTAGGAGCAAAAAGTTCACTTGCTCGCATCCTTTTCCTCCCATCCCAGTATAATTTCATTAACTTCTTCTAGCAGGGCCTCCACCAATTGTCCTTCTGGCACCCGCTTGACTATTTCTCCTTTCCTGAAAACCGTACCCCACCCCCGCCCCCCGGCTATACCGACATCGGCCTGCCGGGCCTCTCCGGGACCGTTGACCGCGCAGCCCATTACGGCTACTTTTAGGGGAAAAGTAATGCCCTTTAACTTCTCTTCCACTTGAGCAGCTAATCTCTCTAAATCAATTTGGCAGCGGCCGCAGGTAGGACAGGAAATAAGCTCCACTCCCCTCCGCCTCAAGCCTAAGGAGCGCAAAATGTAATAGGCTACTTCTACCTCTAAAACGGGATCGCCCGTCAAGGAAACCCTTATAGTATCACCGATGCCCTGGCTTAGCAAAATACCTAAACCCACCGCCGATTTCACTGCCCCCGGTAGGACAGGACCCGCTTCGGTCACGCCCAGGTGGAAAGGGTAGTCGACTTGCTCGGCCAGAAGGCGATAAGCCTCTATCATTAAAAGTACTTCCGAGGCTTTAAGGGAAACTTTAATATTAAAAAATCCCTGATCTTCCAAAAGGCGTATAGAGCGCAGAGCGCTGGCCACCATGGCTTCCGCCGTTACGCCCCCATGGGCGGCCTTCACTTCCTCCTCTAGAGAACCCGCATTTACTCCCACCCGGATGGGTACGCCGCGCTCCGCTGCCTCCCGGGCTACGAGCTTTAAAGCTTGAGGACCGCCAATATTACCGGGATTTATCCGCAGGCCATCCACCCCGGCAGCCAGGGCCTCCAAAGCCAGGCGGTAATCAAAATGAATATCGGCAATAAGGGGGATATTGATCTGCTCTTTTATTCTTTTTAAGGCCCGCGCTCCCTCCCGGTCCGGCACAGCCACCCGGACAATTTCACAGCCTGCCTCTTCCAGGCGCCTAATTTGAGCCACAGTAGCTTCCACGTTCCGGGTATCAGTATTGGTCATAGATTGGACGGAGATGGGAGCCCCGCCCCCGACGGGCACCTTGCCTACATAAATTCTGCGGGAAGGCCGCCTTTTAATCTCCACCATCTTCACCTCAGCTGAAAAGGCGTATCAAATCCTGGTAGGTTATTAATATCAATAAACCCATGAGCAGGGCAAATCCTATGAGGTGAATCATATTTTCTTTAGCAGGATCAATAGGTCGGCCCCGGATCCATTCCCAGCTTAAGAAAACCAATCTGCTGCCGTCTAGAGCCGGAACGGGTAAGAGATTTATTAAACCTAGATCCAGGCTTAGCACAGCAGTAAAATTGAGGACATTGGCCAGACCAAAGGTAGCCGCTTGGCCCACCATCTGGACTATGCCTACCGGACCTACCACTTCCGGGGCTACCCTACCGGTAAGCATCTGTACCAGGCTAACAATAATCATAGCTGTTATGGCCACTGCCTGGGAAAAACCCAGGTGTATGGACCGCCAGAATCCCTGCCGTTCCCACAGGGGGCCTATCCCTATCATTCCTACTCCCGAGCGCGGATCGCGCTCGCTTTTAACCGTTACCTTCTGCCGCTGACCCCCACGTTCTATTTCTAAAACAATATCCTCTTCCGGCCGCTGGTAAATCTCCCGCACCATGGCTGTCCAGCTATCCACCGGCACGCCGTCAATAGAGAGAACCTTATCTCCGGGCTTCAATCCGGCTAAATCTGCCGGCCTTCCGGGTTCCACCCTACCGATAACATTTACATCTTTAGGAATACCTAAGACCATGAAAATAAAAACAAATAGCCCAACCGCCAGGACAAAATTCATGCCTGAGCCAGCGGCGATCACGGCCATGCGCGTCAGTACCGGCTGCTTATTAAAACCTCGGGGATCATCTTCGCCCTGTCCCTCCATCCCGGCCATGCGATTAAAGCCGCCGAAGGGAAACGCCCTCAAAGAGTATATTGTCTCACCGCGCTTAAATTTAAGAAGGGCGGGGCCCATGCCTATGGCAAATTCCTCCACTTTAATACCGGCCCTTTTAGCCACCAAAAAATGGCCCAGCTCATGGGCAACGATCAGGAGGCTGAAAACTAGCAATGCCAATATTATCGTCACTAAGACCTACTCCTTCCTTTCTCCAAACCGGAGACCAAGGATAAAACCTCTCGGCGGGCCCAGGTGTCAGCAGCCAGTATATCTTCCAGGCTGGGGTTGGAAAGCTTAACATGCCGGGTTAAAACTTCTTCTACTAAGCGGGAGATGTCCGAAAACTTTATATTACCCCGCAAGAACAGGTCCACCGCCACCTCGTCGGCAGCGTTTAAGACGGCCGGGAACGTCCCGCCCTGGCAGCCGGCCTCCAGGGCTAGCTTAAAACAGGGAAAACGCTGCCAGTCAGGTCGCTCAAAAGTGAGTTCCCCTAAAGCCGCCAGATCAAGACAACTATAGGCATTGTCCCACCTCTCCGGCCACGTCAGAGCATACTGGATAGGAAGACGCATATCTGGTAAACTCATGTGAGCCAGAGAACTGCCATCATTATATGTAACTATAGCATGAACAATGCTCTGGGGATGAATCAAAACTTCAATATCCTCGTACTCCAGCTGGAAAAGATGTTTGGCCTCGATAACCTCGAATCCCTTGTTCATCAAAGTAGCCGAATCCACGGTAATTCTGGGCCCCATTTTCCAATTGGGGTGGGCCAGGGCCATTTCCGGTGTAACTTTGTCCATTTCCTCTAAAGGCAACCGCCGCAGAGGTCCGCCAGAAGCTGTGAGGGTAACTTTTTTGACCCGCTCCCCCGCTCGCAGGCACTGGAAAATGGCCGAATGTTCGCTGTCCACGGGCAAAATCTTGATTCCCTTAAACCGGGCCCTCTCCATGACCAGGTCTCCGGCCGTCACCAGGATTTCTTTATTGGCCAGAGCTATGTTTTTCCCCGCTTCAATGGCTGCCAGCACTGCCGGCAAACTCTTAATCCCTACCATGGCAGCCAGCACCAGCTCGGCCTCAGGCAGGGTAGCTGCGGCGGCCAGCCCTTCCTCGCCGGCCAGTACCTCGACTCCTAATCCCTGCACCCTTGCTCTTAGCTCATTCTGCCTCCCCTTATCCAGCACCACCGCCACCCGGGGCCGGTAACGCTTCACCTGCTCCTCCAGCAAATCTATATTGCGGGCCGCAGCCAGGGCCACTACCCGGAACCTCTCCCTATAATTATCTATAACTTCCAGGGCCTGCCGGCCGATGGACCCGGTGGAACCTAAAATGACTATACTTTTAGCCATTAAGGGCCTCCTGCCTCTTCTATCTTTTGCCTGCTGCTAAAAAAGCTTTGATGACAACTACCGTTAGGGGACCTACGATCAATCCCGCGATGCCCAGCAATTTTAATCCTGCATAAAGGGCAATCAAAGTGGTCAAGGGATGCAGGCCTAAGTTGATGGCTACTAGCTTGGGCTGCAAAAGCTGGCGCAATAGGATAATAAAGCTATAAAGAACTAGTAGAGCAATGCCCAACCCGTACCTGCCCCGGATAAATTCCCAAATAGCCCAGGGAATATAAATGGTGCCCGGGCCCACAATGGGCAGGATGTCGGCCAAGCCGATCAAAAAAGCCAAGGTTAGAGCGTAGTCTACTCGCAGTATCAGCAAGCCGATTACCGTCTGCGTAATTTGGAGGCTAATTAAAACTGTTTCTGCCCTCAGCACCCCGATAATTGCCTTGCCCAAAAAAGCTCCGGTCCTCTCCACCCGCTCTGCCCAAATTCGGGGCAAAGAACGTCGCAGGGTGGTCAGAATTACTTCTTTATCCCGGCTGAAGAAGAAAGTAGCCACCAGGGTGATAATAACCAAAATAAAAAGTTCTGGCAAGGAGCTCAAGAAAGCTATCAGCCACTGGACTATAAAGGTTAATAGTCCCCTTAAACTGGCAATACCTGTATTTAGGAGGTTTTGGATCGAATTCCAAATATCGGGCGGCAGGTTACCGGAAAAATAAAAAGCCTGCACCCGCGCCAGCAAACTTTGCAGCACAGGTCCCAGGGCTCGGGCCTGAGCCGGCAGGCTGGCCACTAAGACCTCGAGTTCCAGAATAAGGTTAGAAATTAAGAAAAAAAGGGCGATACTTGTTAAACCTAAAACAACCAAAATGGCAGCCAGTACAGCTACAGTCCGGCTTAATCTTCCCCGCTCCTGGAGAAAGTTTACCACCGGATCTATTAAAGCAGCAAGTAAAGCCGCCAGGGCAAAAGGAAGCATCACCGGCACTATTTTATTTATAATCACTGCCACCGCAGGGAAAATATAATAAAAAAGAAAGAAGCAAATAATAATAACCATTAGGACCAATAGTAATACCTGAAATACCCGCATAAAGCGATCCTGTGCAGTCAAGAAATTCACCTCTGCTTAACTAACAAATATCCAGAAATAGTATACCACTGGTCCCACTAGAAACAAACTATCAAAGCGATCTAAGATGCCGCCGTGGCCGGGCAAAAAACGGCCACTATCCTTAACCTGCGCCAGTCGCTTTATCCCCGATTCTATCAAGTCTCCAGTTTGACCGGCTAAAGCAACCAGTAAGGAAAGGATGAGGAGCAAAAGCTGGCCTTGGGGCAATAATCTGCTGCCTATAAGAACGCCAACAATTAAAGTCCCCGCCAGCCCCCCTAAAGCTCCTTCCCATGTTTTCCCCGGGCTTAAAATCGGGCACATTTTTTTTCGGCCCCAGATTTTCCCTGCAAAATACGCTACCGTATCATTGGCCCAAACGAGGAGTAAAGTGAAGAGCAAAAGAGAGAAACCCCAGCCGGGAATAAGCCGTAAAAGCAGTAAATAGCTGAAGGAACCGGCCACATAAAGAACACCTAAAAAACTCGTGGCTACCTCCGCCAGAGAATAGCGGGGAAAGGTCAATAAAAATCCTAAAAGAAATAAGAAGAGAAGAAATTGCGGCAGGAAAGCGGGAAATTCTTGCCTTAAATATACCGTCACCAGTAAACCCAAGCCGCCTAACTGGCCCCAAGCGATCGGAGGATTTAACCCCATATGCTTTAATAAATGATAATACTCCCTTAGCCCCAAAAACGATAATATAACTATAAGGGCGAAAAACCAGCCCCCTCCTGCATAGGCCGGCAACAATAAAAGAGGGATACCTACTATGGCTACCAGGATACGTTGACCCAACACCTATTTTAATCCTCCAAAGCGACGCTCCCGCCGGGCATAATCCTGAAGGGCAGCCAGTAAATCTTCGCGACGAAAATCAGGCCATAAAGTAGAAGTAACCCACAATTCCGTGTAAGCTGACTGCCATAGCAAAAAGTTGCTAAGGCGCATTTCTCCAGCAGCTCTAATCAATAAATCGGGATCCGGCAGATCAGAAGTATAAAGATGATTGCTCAAAACCTCTTCGCTAATGTCGTTTATATCCAGTTTCCCCTGAAGAACATCCTGAACCACAGCACAACAAGCATCTACCAGTTCAGCCCGTCCTCCATAATTTAAAGCCAGATTAAGGATTAACCTTTTATTACCGGCTGTATGTTCCATGGCTCGGTGCAGTTCTCTTTGAGCTTCAGAAGGAAGTTCGTGTAACCGCCCAATAGCCCGTATTTGTACACCTTGCCTGTGTAGCTCCTCCACCTCACGCTCCAGATATTCCACTAAAAGCTGCATTAAAGCCTCTACTTCCGCGTGCGGCCTCTTCCAATTCTCCGTAGAAAAAGCGTAAACCGTAAGAACCTCAATGCCCCAATCGAGACAAGCTTTGACTACCTCTCGCAAGGCTTCGACCCCGGCCTTGTGCCCTGCCACCCTGGGCAACCCCCTGCGCAAAGCCCAGCGCCCGTTCCCGTCCATAATAATAGCCACATGCCGGGGTAAACGTCCATGATCGGGAAGGCTTGCCTGTTGCGCGTTTTTGCTGCGTCGCCGGGGAAATAACGAATAAATCACTCCCTGTATACCTCCTGCCAACTCCATAAAACAAACCCCCTCCGGGGGAGGGGGATTGTCGCCATCACTCTTCAACGATGGCCTCATTAGGACAAGCTTCCATACAAGCGCCACAATCAGTACAAAGTTCCGGGTCAATTACAAAGATGTTATCTCCCTCGGAAATAGCTCCATTAGGGCACTCATCAGCACATACACCACAGGCGAGGCATTCCTCAGTAATCCGATGGGGCATAGGTTCCTACACCTCCTTTCGCTGGTGGCTGGGTATATACTGGAGCCAGTACCAGCTCCACCTGGCCGGCTCCCACCACCCGAACCCTGACAACCCGGCTTTCAGCCTCTGAAGGGGAAGAATTCTGCCCGCCGGTAAACTTAATAGCCACCACCTGGTAACCAGCTTCAGCAAGGGCCGGTTTTGCTTCTTCAGGTGGTAAACCCAGATAATCCTCCAACAATTCCTCTTTAAACCTCCATAATTTCTTCTTCCTTGGTGGCCAAAGCCCTATCAATGGCTTGAATATACTTATCCGTCAACTTTTGCACTTTATCCTGGGCCCGGCGCACTTCATCTTCCGAAATTTCACCGCTCTTCTCCTTGGCTTTAAGCTTATCGTTGGCATCGCGCCGGATATTGCGTACAATCACCCGGAATTCCTCTGCTTTTTTCCTGGCCAGCTTAACCAGCTCAGCCCGCCTTTCTTCGGTGAGCTGGGGCAGAACAATGCGGATTACCGTTCCATCGCTGGTAGGGGTTAAGCCCAAATCAGATTTAAGAATGGCCTTTTCCATTTCACCCAGCATAGAACGATCCCAGGGCTGAACGACAAGCAAGCGGGCTTCGGGAGCGGAAATAGTAGCTAACTGGTTAATGGGAGTAGGTGTTCCGTAATAATTGACTTGTACTTTTTCCAGCAGAGCAGGATTAGCCCTCCCTGCTCTAATGCTAGCCAGCTCCCGCCGCAGCCCCTCCACAGCCTTCTGCATTTTACTTTCTGCTTCTTTTAGGATCTCTTCCAACTGTACCTACCTCCCAACGTAAGTGCCTATTTCTTCACCCATCACCGCTTTAAGAATATTACCCTTTTCTTTAATGCCAAAAACAATTAGGGGAATGTTATTATCCATACAAAGAGAAGTAGCAGTAGAATCCATTACTCCTAAATTGCCGTTTAACACATCCAGGTAATCCAACCCTGCATACCGTTTGGCATTAGGATTTTGTTCCGGATCGGAATCATAAACCCCGTCAACTTTCTTGGCCATAAGGATTACTTCGGCCTCTATTTCTGCCGCCCTAAGGGCGGCAGTGGTATCCGTAGAAAAATAAGGGTTGCCCGTCCCTGCGGCAAAAATTACTACCCGACCTTTTTCCAAATGGCGGATGGCCCGCCTCCTGATGTAAGGCTCAGCTATTTGCCGCATTTCAATAGCCGTCTGCACCCGCGTATCAACCCCTATGCGTTCCAGGGCATCCTGCAGGGCCAGAGCGTTAATAACCGTGGCTAGCATGCCCATGTAGTCGGCTGTAGCCCGGTCCATGCCTTTAGCGCTTCCCTTGACTCCCCGCCAGATGTTGCCTCCGCCTACAACTACAGCTACATCTACTCCTAGATCCCGCACCTCTTTAATTTGTTCTGCGATGGAACTTATAGTATCCTGATCAATACCAAAACCTTGGTTCCCGGCTAACGCTTCTCCGCTTAATTTTAAAACCACCCTTTTATACTTGGGTTTCCGCATGAGGTGAGTACCTCCGTGACTCCCCATAATGTTTCTACATGTTAAGCAAAATTCCTTTCGCCTTTGGAAAAAAAGAGCACTTCCGTGCTCTTTTTTTCTTTACGCCTATGATAACTCTTCGCCCACCTCAAAGCGGGCAAAACGGCGTACCTCGATATTCTCGCCCAGCTTGGCTATTTTCTCCGCAATTATATCCTTCACCGTGCGTTCCATGTCTTTAATAAAGGGCTGTTCCAGCAAGCAGGTATCTTGATAAAATTTTTCCAACCGCCCAGCCACTATTTTATCAATAACCTTCTCCGGCTTGCCTTCGTTAAGGGCCTGAGCCCGAAGTATACTTTTCTCCTTTTCCACCACTTCCTCCGGCACATCTTCTCTTTTTACATACCGCGGTCGGGCAGCAGCCACCTGCATGGCCAGGTCATGAACCAGGGCCTTAAAATCCTCAGTCCGGGCCACAAAATCTGTTTCGCAATTCACTTCAATTAAAACCCCAATGCGGCCACCGCCGTGGATATAGGCCTCCACCAATCCCTCTTTGGTCGCCCTGCCCGCCTTTTTGGCAGCAGCTGCCAGACCCTTCATACGCAAATATTCAATAGCCTTCTCCATATCACCGCCGGTTTCTTCTAGAGCCCTTTTACAGTCCATCATACCGGCACCCGTGCGGTTACGCAACTCCTTGACATCAGCAGCAGAAATCATGGCTATCCCCCTCTATTCGCCCACAGCTTCAGGCTGATCTTGTCCTTGTAATCCTTCCAGCACGGCATCGGCTATCTTACTTGTTAAGAGTTTGACAGCCCGAATAGCGTCATCATTACCCGGAATCACGTAATCTATTTCATCTGGATTGCAATTGGTATCTACGATAGCTACAATGGGTATCCCTAAGCGCCGAGCTTCGGCTACGGCAATGCGCTCTTTCCGGGGGTCCACTACAAAAAGGGCATCCGGCAGTTGCCTCATGTTCTTGATGCCGCCCAGAAAGCGTTCCAGTTTTTCTTTTTCTTTACGCAACCTCATGGCTTCTTTCTTGGGCAGCAGCTCCATAGTGCCATCTTCTTCCATGCGCTCCAATTCCTTCAAGCGATCGATGCGCCGGCGAATGGTCGGGAAATTGGTCAGAGTACCCCCTAACCAGCGCACATTAACGTAATACATACCACACCGTTCTGCTTCTTCTTTGACCGATTCCTGCGCTTGCTTTTTAGTGCCCACAAAAAGAATCTTACCGCCGTCCCGCGCCAGATCGCGTACAAAATTATAGGCTTCCTCTATCTTTTTTACTGTACGCTGCAGGTCGATGATGTATATCCCGTTGCGCTCGGTAAAAATGTAAGGCGCCATTTTGGGATTCCAGCGCCGGGTCTGATGGCCAAAATGCACCCCGGCCTCTAGCAATTGCTTCATGGAAATAACTGCCATAAATTAACCTCCTCTTTGGTTTTATACCTCCGCTGCCCTCATCTTCACAGGAGACCTTTTAGGCACCGTCCTGTGCATCTAACAGCGTGTGGAATCAGACACCAGCGGTAGTATAGCATAAACCTGAACCACCCGCAAGTTTATAACAGAAAAACCCGAAAACAACAAAGCCAGGGGAATTCATTTTGCCCCCTGGCTTTGCTGGCCGGCATAGAAGAACTTGACTCTTTCTTACCGGCGAAGCTTCTGCAGTTCTTCCAGTAAATTATCGTTCAAGATGCGGATATAGGTTCCTTTCATACCCAGGGATTTCGACTCAATGACACCGGCGCTTTCAAACTTCCGCAGGGCATTGACAATTACCGAACGGGTAATGCCTGCCCTATCGGCAATTTTGCTGGCTACTAGAATTCCCTCATCTCCGTCCAGTTCGGCGAAGATGTGCTCAACTGCTTCCAATTCGGAATAAGACAGGGTAGCCAGCGCCACCTGAACGGCAGCCCGCTTGCGCGCCTCCTCTTCAATCTTCTCAGCTTTTGAGCGCAGGATCTCCATGCCTACTACTGTGGCTCCATATTCAGCTAAGATCAAATCCTCATCAGTAAAGCGGATATTAAATTTGGACAGCACTAATGTACCCAGTCGCTGCCCGCCGCTGATTATAGGCACCACAGTAGTTAATTTGTTGTTAAAAACACATCTTTTATCTGAGTCGAAAACGCAAGCATTACCCACCTGGCAGAAGTTGGCTTGTGTCTCATCAATACGGAGGAGCTGCTCATTGTATTTCTCCGGAAAACGCTCCGATTGAAATACAATCTCCTCCATGATGTCGCAAGTGAAGCCCTCCACAAAGGCATATCCCAGAACTCGCCCGTGGCGGCCTACGATATAAGTGTTAGCCCCCAAAACATCCCGGAGGACGCTGGCCATCTCCTGAAAGTCCACCGGGTTGCCCGCTGTCTTCTGCAGAAGGCGGTTAATACTACGAGTTTTTTCTAATAGAGTCTGCATGACAATCATTCCTCCCCTCAAGCTAATTTTTACAGAATATAGGCTCTTACATCGGCATTCTGAAGGATTTCTCCTAATTTCTCCCGGACGTAGTTACGATCAATAACTACCCGGTTGGTCTCCACTTCTGGAGCAGCAAACAAGAGATCCTGCAGCACCTTTTCTAAGATTGTATGGAGACGGCGAGCGCCGATGTCTTCTCCCTGAGTATTTACAGTATAAGCAATATCAGCAATTTCCGCAATAGCATCACCAGTAAATTCTAATTCTAAACCCTCAGTTGCCAATAAGGCTGCATACTGGCGCAGTAAAGAGTTTTTGGGCTCCGTTAAAATTCGCTTAAAATCTTCGCGGGTTAAGCTTTTTAACTCCACCCTGATGGGGAAACGGCCCTGCAACTCGGGAATTAAATCGGCCGGCTTGGCTACATGAAAGGCGCCGGCAGCGATAAACAAAATATGATCGGTCTTGACCGGACCATACTTAGTCTGCACAGTGGTGCCCTCCACAATGGGAAGGATATCCCTCTGGACCCCTTCCCGGGAAACATCAGGGCCCACTCCCCCATTTCGCCCAGCAATCTTATCGATTTCGTCGATAAATATAATACCATTCTGCTCTACTCGCTGTACAGCTTCGGCGGCCACTTCATCCATATCGATAAGTTTATCGGCTTCTTCCTGGGTCAAGATCCGCCTCGCCTCAGCTACCGTCACCCGGCGCTTGCGCTTCCGCCGGGGCAATACATTGCTCAAGGCATCCTGTAAGTTTATTCCAAATTCTTCCAAACCCAAGGCGCCAAACATAACCCCCGGCATGCTGCTCTCTTCTACTTCTATTTCTACCATCATGTCTTCCAGTTCCTGTCGTCTGAGTTTTTCGCGTAAGATAGCCCTCTTGTCCTCCGTTACCTCCTCCTGCTCCGTAGTACCCCCTTCGTTAACCAGCCCGCTGAAAAGAACCTCCAGGGGATTGCGGGATGGTTGACTACGGCGCGAACGGGGCAGGAGCAAATCCAGCAACCTCTTTTCTGCTAACTTGGCTGCCTCTTTTTCCACTTCGGCCCGTTTTTCTGCCTTAACCATCCTTACCGCATTTTCCACTAACTCCCGGATCATGGACTCTACATCTCGACCTACATACCCGACTTCGGTAAAACGGGTGGCTTCCACCTTGAGGAAAGGCGCGCCCACCAAGCGGGCCAGACGCCGGGCGATTTCGGTTTTACCTACACCTGTAGGACCAATCATGAGGATATTCTTGGGCAAAACCTCATCCCTTATTTCCGGCGGAAGCTTTTGCCGCCGATAGCGGTTACGGAGGGCTATAGCTACACATTTCTTGGCCTCTTCCTGGCCAATGATATATTTATCCAGTTCGTGCACAATTTCACGCGGAGTCAGAATCGTCACCCCTGGACCCCCTTTCCTTAGCTACTCCCTACTTTTCCCCTCTTCACCACATACCCTACAATTCTTCTACTATAATATTATCGTTAGTGTAAATACAAATTGAAGCTGCAATTTTTAAAGCCTCGCGGGCAATGGCTGCTGCTTCCAAATCGGTGTAGGTGAGCAAGGCCCGCGCTGCCGCCAGGGCATAAGGTCCCCCTGAGCCAATAGCCACCAGGCCATCATCAGGCTCTACAATTTCACCTCCACCAGAAATAAGGAGCAGCTTCTCCCGGTCGGCCACCACCAGCAGGGCTTCCAGGCGCCTGAGCATGCGGTCGGTACGCCATTCCTTACCTAACTCTACTGCAGCCCGCTGCAAGTTTCCTCGGTATTCTTCCAGTTTAGCTTCAAATTTTTCAAAGAGGGTGAAGGCGTCAGCCACACTTCCCGCAAAGCCGGCTAGCACCTGTCCCTGATAGAGACGGCGCACTTTACGGGCCCGGTGTTTCAGCACCGTATTCCCCAGCGTCACCTGGCCATCGCTGGCTACAGCTACTTTATCACCCTTCTTAACAGCTATAACCGTAGTTCCTTCCATATTATTCTTCCCCTCCCGGTAAATTTTTACCAGCACGGGGATGGGCTAGATCATAAACTTCTCGCAGGCGCCTGGGATTTACATGGGCATACACTTGGGTGCTGCTAAGACGGACATGTCCCAGCAATTCCTGTACTGCCCGCAGGTCAGCCCCGCGCTCCAGCAAATGGGTAGCAAAACAGTGGCGTAAGGTGTGCGGGGAAACACCACCGCTCAAGGCCGCTCTCTTTACATAATATTCCAGCCGATCCCTAACGCCCCGGCAAGTAAGCCTTTGGCCGCGGTAATTAAGGAAAAGGGCCCGCTCTTCCCCCTTCCCCTGGCGTTCCAGAACCGGCCGGGCAGAAATCAGGTAATCCTTAAGGGCGGCAATAGCCGCCGAACCCAAAAGCGCCAGGCGCTCTCGCCGGCCCTTACCCATAACCCTCAGCTGTCCAGCGCTTAAATCCAGATCTTCTATATTGAGATTAACCAGCTCACTTACCCGCACGCCGGAAGCATAAAGGGTTTCCCAAATAGCTCGATCCCTTAACCCTAAGGGTGTATGGGCGGGTATCTCCAGGAGCTTAAGAAGCTCGCTATAAGTTAAGTAACGGGGTAGCCGCTTATTTTGCCGGGGCGATTTGATCAGCTCCACCGGGTTTTTGCTGGCCTGCCCTTCCCGCATAAGATAGTGATAAAATACCCGCAAAGCCACCAGTTTACGCGCCATGCTGCTCTTCTTTTGGTTTTGAGCATTAAGCCAGCCTAAAAAACGCCGGACTAACGTGTGGTCAACCTGCTCTGGATGCGCGGCGGGCCCCAAGTTTTTTTCCACATAGGAAACAAATTGTTTTAAATCAGTCAAATACGCTTTTAAGGTACTGGCGGAAACGTTTTTCTCGGCAGCCAAATAGGTACTAAAACCGGCCAGCGCCTCCTCGAAAGCTTTAATCATTATTTAAAAAGGGCCTCCCCATACAATCGTATTATATCCTACCAAATCTTTAAGTAAAGAGCAAGTCAATTGCGCGAAAATTCACCGAGAATCCTTTGCCAGCTCTCTAGGGCTCGCTGCGAGAGTAAGAGATTGCGCTGCTGTCGGGAACGTACCCTAACCGTAAGGGGGGGCAACAGACCAAAATTAATGTTCATGGGCTGAAATCTTTCCGGGTTAGCTTCAGTAATATAATATACCAGAGCCCCGTGGGCTGTATCACGGGGCAGAATTAGAGGTTCCAGACCTTTTAGCAACCTGGCCGCATTAATACCAGCCACCAAGCCCATGGCTGCGGACTCAATATAGCCTTCTACCCCGGTAATCTGGCCGGCCAAAAAGATCTCCGGCCGGCTTTGGAGCTGTAAAGTAGGCAGCAATAAGCGTGGCGAGTTTATATACGTATTGCGGTGCATAACCCCGTAGCGGACAAATTCCGCCTGAGCTAACGCAGGAATGAGGCGAAAAACCCGGTCCTGCTCGCCCCATTTAAGACTGGTTTGAAAGCCTACCAGATTATATAAAGTGCCCTCGCGGTTATCCTGCCGCAGCTGTACTACCGCAAAGGGCTGCTTTCCGGTAGCTGGGTCAATTAATCCTACAGGCTTCATGGGGCCATAGCGCAAAGTCTCCGGCCCCCGCCGGGCCAGCTCTTCCACCGGCATACATCCTTCAAAGTAAATCTCCTTTTCAAAAGGGTGAGGGTGGTGGCGTTCGGCTCGGACCAGGGCCTCATAAAAGGTATAATATTCTTCTTCTGTGAGGGGACAATTCAAGTAATCTTCTTCCCCCCGCCCATAGCGAGAAGCGCGAAAAAGTTGGCTCCAGTCCAGGGATTCGGCAGTAACAATAGGTGCAGCAGCATCATAAAAATAAAGATATTCCTCGCCGGTTAACTCCTGCAAAGCCCGGGTCAGGGCTGGTGAGGTGAGGGGACCCGTAGCGATAATGACTACGCGGCCGGCAGGGATTTCCTCAACCTCTTCCCTTATTACCGTTATGAATGGATGAGCTTCTATCCTAGCCGTTACTTCCCGGCTAAAACCTTCCCGGTCTACCGCCAGAGCTTTGCCCGCCGGTACCCGGTGCCTTTCGGCTGCTTCCATAATTAGGGAGCCTGCCCGCCGCATTTCCTCTTTGAGCAGGCCGGCTGCATTTTCCAGTTCATTAGAGCGCAAAGAGTTGGAGCAAACCAGCTCGGCCAGATAACCCGTATGGTGGGCAGGCGTGCTCTTATGAGGCCGCATCTCCCACAGCTCCACCTTTATGCCCCTTGTGGCAGCCTGCCAAGCTGCTTCACTGCCGGCCAAGCCTCCCCCTATAACTACCAGCGCTGCCTCTTCCATTTCTACATTTCTCCCTGCCTTTTAACCTCTTCTTCATACCCACAGTCTTTTTGAGGACACACCAGGCGCAACGTGTTTCGTCCAGCTTTCTCTACCAGGCGATTACCGCAACGAGGGCAAAGGGTCTGGCTGGGTTTGTCCCAGGAGATATAATCGCACTGGGGGTAATTCTTACAACTATAAAACTTGCGTCCTTTTCTGCTGCGCCTTTCCACAATCTCCCCGCCACACTTGGGACAGGAAACACCTATAGTATTAAGAAGCGGCCTGGTAAAGCGGCATTCCGGAAAACCCGGACAGGCCAAAAACCTGCCATACCGCCCCTGTTTCACCACCAGATTACGCCCGCATATCTCGCACTTCTCTTCGCTAACCTCCTCCGGCAACTCAATGATGCCGATCTTAGCCTCTGCCTGCTCTAAGATTTGGCTGAAGGGCAGGTAAAATTCTTCCACTACCTGGCGCCAGGATAACTTCCCTTCTTCAACCTGGTCCAGCTTAGCTTCCATATGGGCCGTGAACTCTACATCAATAATATCGGGAAAATGCTCCTTCAAAAGGTCCACCACTACGCAGCCCAGTTCAGTAGGGACCAGTTGCTTCTGCTCCCGCACCACGTAACCGCGGCTCAAGATAGTTTCAATAGTAGGCGCATAAGTGCTCGGCCGGCCGATACCCAATTCCTCCATGGTTTTCACTAGGGTCGCTTCGGTATAACGCGGCGGCGGCTGGGTGAAATGCTGCTTAGGTTCCAGAGAAACAACGGTAAGAATTTGGTCGGGGAACAGTTCCGGCAAACGTTCCTCTTTTTCCCATTCCTCTTCTTCCCTGTCCCCTTGTAAAGCCTTAAGAAAACCAGGAAATTTAACTACCGAGCCGGTGGCTCGAAAAATATAGTCGCCAGCAGCAATGTCTACTGTTACTGTATCCAGGAGAGCCGCCTCCATCTGGCTGGCTAAAAACCTCTCCCAGATAAGGGAATACAGGCGATATTGATCCCGCGTCAAATAGCCCTTAACGGCCTCGGGCTGCACCCATATGGACGTAGGCCTTATAGCTTCATGGGCATCCTGAATATTATCTTTACGGCCGGTATACTGGCGCTTTTCCACCGGAACATAGGCCGGCCCAAAATGCTCCAGCAGGTAATTCCGCGCTTCTTCCTGGGCCACTGCAGCTACCCTAGTAGAATCCGTACGGATATAAGTAATTAAGCCTATCCGGCCCAGATCGGGGCCCACATCAACGCCTTCATAAAGCTGTTGGGCTACCTGCATGGTACGGCGCGTAGTAAAATTTAAGCGGCGATAGGCTTCCTGTTGCAGGGTGCTAGTAGTAAAGGGGGTAGGTGGATTTTTGCGCCGTTCCCTTTTCTTTACGTCTATTACTTTAAAGGGCACGCCCTGGAGGGCGGCCAAAACCTTGTCCATAGCCTCTTTGTCGCTTATAGTAACCGCTTCGCCCTGGCATTTATGAAGCTTGGCCGCAAAAGCTAAACCATCGTTCTCTCCTTTTAGCCAGGCCGTCAAACTCCAATACTCTTCCGGTTTAAAACTGGCAATTTCCCTTTCCCGGTCCACTATAAGGCGTACGGCTACCGATTGCACCCTTCCTGCGCTCAAGCCCCTCTTTATTTTGCGCCACAAAAGGGGGCTGAGCATATAGCCTACCAGGCGGTCCAACACCCGGCGGGCCTGCTGGGCAGCAACGCGGTACGGGTCAATAGGTCTGGGCTTTTTAATAGCCTCCTGGATAGCCTGGCGCGTTATTTCATTGAATTCTATCCTGCACTGGCCATCAGGAAGGCCCAGCAGGTGCTGCAAGTGCCAGGCAATGGCTTCGCCTTCGCGATCCGGGTCGGGGGCCAGTAAAACTTGCTCTGTTCTCTGGGCTGCCTGCTTTAATTCCTTTACTATTTCTCCCTTGCCGCGAATGGTAATATAGTGGGGCTCGAACCCATTTTCAATGTCTATGCCGAACTGGCTTCTAGGCAAATCCCGCACGTGCCCCATGGAGGATTTGACTAAATAATCCCGGCCTAAAAATTTGCTTATAGTTTTGGCCTTGGCTGGCGATTCTACTATAACCAAGGTCTTCGCCAATCCCCTTCACCTCTATCTATATCAACAGCGTACATAGAGCCCCCCTGGTAGCCGCCGTACCAGCCCTTGCAATTCTAAAAAAGTGAGGGCTATACTTATTTCCTGAGTAGATAAGCCGGTAGCGACCACCAAGTCCTCAATGGCTACGGGTACCGAGGCAACTGCTGCCATTACCTTTTCCTCTACTGGAGATAGCTTGACCTTAATCTCCTCTTCCGTTCTTACTGCCCAAGGGGCATACCGGGTATTCTCTACTGAGATATATTCTTCCAGAATATCGTTCACTTCAGTAACCATTTTAGCCCCCTGCTTAATTAAATTATTAGTCCCTCTGCTCTGAGCACTGGTAATGGGCCCCGGTACGGCAAACACATCGCGCCCCTGTTCAAGGGCAAAATCAGCCGTTATAAGGGCGCCGCTTTTTTCGCCCGCCTCTACCACTACTGTTCCCCGGGCCAGACCACTAATAATACGGTTACGCGACGGAAAATGGCGTTTTTCAGGCGGCGTCCCCAGGGGCAACTCAGACAGAATGAGCCCCTCTTGAGCTATCTCCCGGAAGAGGGAAGCGTTCTCTCGAGGATAAACAATATCCACGCCACAGCCCAAAACGGCTATAGTTTTACCCTTTCCCTTTAAAGCTCCCCGGTGGGCAGCAGCATCTATGCCCAGGGCGAGCCCGCTGACCACGCTTACTCCGGCTTCAGCCAGGCCTTGAGCCAGGGCCTGGGCTACTTTCAAACCGTAAGGTGTGGCCTGCCTGGTGCCTACTATGGCAATTCTGATATTTTCTAGAGAGGCTAAACTGCCCAGATAATATAACACAGGTGGCGGATTGTAAATACTTTTTAACTCCCAGGGATAAGCCGGGTCAGAAAAAGTAAGGACTCCAACCCCCTGGCGGCATAAATCATCCCAGAGAGCTGCCGGTGTTACACTTTTTCTCCAGGCGAGAAACCCCTCGCCCGCACCGCCCAGCCAGGGCAGGCTCAAAATTTCCCTTTCGCTGGCCCTCCAGACCGCTTCTGCGCTGCCGAAGTGCTCTATTAATTGTAACATCTTTCGAGCACCGAGACCGGGTGACTGTTGCAGGGCTACCCAATAAGTTTTGTCGTGCCCTATATAATTCAATTTTACCTGCTCCTCATAATTAAATTATTACACCATTAATGGCCGTGGGCTGGCTTGTGCTCGTGTTTTTCTTTTACCTCGCCCTTTTTATCGCCTATAACTAAAAGAAGAAGATAAAAAGCAAAAAGCTGAATAACCATGGAGCCCAAGGCGAAGAAGAATTTTAGCATTAACACCAACCCCCTACAATTAAAGTTATATTTTATATTAGATTTTTTTCCTCCGCTTACTGAAGCGCCGGAATACTTCCCTGTTAGCCCTCCATTCCAGCCCATCATCTAGCGGAGATAGTTCGACACGTCCATAGCGCTTTTCCAGGGCCAAGGTTAAGATATAGTCAGCCAAATGGGGATTTTTGGCTAGCAGAGGCCCGTGTAAATAAGTACCTATGGCCCTCTGGTAAACACAACCTTCAGTCCCATCTATTCCATTGTTACCGAAGCCAAAAATTACTCTGCCTAGGGGCCGGCTATGATGCTCATAATCTTCCAAAAAGGTGCGCCCCCCATGGTTTTCAAAACCAACTACAGGACGGGAGTCACATAAATCTCCAACCTCGATAGCTATATTCCCCTTTAAGCGCGTATTTCCTGCTTCGGTATAAACAGGAAAAATACCCACACCCGGCAAAATTTCTCCTGTAGCCGTACGATAATATCGGCCTAAAAGCTGATACCCACCGCAGATAGCCAGCACAGCTGCCCCTTCCTCCACGGCTTCCCTCAAGTATGGTCCCTTTTCGAGCAAATCCTTGCTGGCCACCCCTTGCTCTTGATCCGGCCCTCCTCCCAGGAAGAACAGATCATAGGCGTGCGAGTCCAGCCGGTCACCTAAGGAGATCCGGGTTATTTCCACCTCTATACCCCTCCACTCTGCGCGGCGGCGCAAAATCAAGATGTTACCCCGGTCACCGTATAAATTAAGCAGTTCGGGATAAAGATGGCCAATGCGCAGTTTCACTTTGAGCACCCATCCTAAGCAACAAGCGGCGGTAAACAGCCAGGTTAGTATAGGTACACAAGATGAATAGGTTCTCCACGGGCTCTTGCAGTAGTTCCTGGATACTCGCTTCCTGGTCGGGAACAATTTTTATAGCCTTGGGATCAATACCGTTATATTTCAAACATACAGCCATATCCCAAGCCCTTAAACCCGAACAAATAACGTGGGAATAAGAGGCAGTCAGTAGAGGCTCCAGGTCGGCATCCCACAACCAGGACACATCCCGGCCGTCAGCCGCCAAATCATTGATAGCCAAAACATAAGCCGCACGGTTTTCCCCGGCCACTGTGCGCAAAGCTTCGGTCAAGCCGGTAGGGTTCTTGACCAAAAGCAAAGTGCCTCTCTTGCCGGCCAGGAAGAAGCCTTCAATCCGCCCCTGTCCGGGGCGAAAAATTTTTACTTCTTCAGCGATGACCTGCGGATTTACTCCCAAAATTAGTCCCGCACTTGCCGCAGCTAAAAGGTTATAACAATTATAAATCCCCGGCAAAGGAGTGGTAAGATCCAGGCGGCCTCCGGAATAAACCACTGTAAAAGAACAGCCTTTATCCTCCCAGACCAAGTGTTCTGCCTTAAAGTCCGGTGCCGGCCGTCGCCAGGCACAACGAGGACACCGGTAATCGCCCAAATGGCTGTAATGGTAATAAATAAATTCCAAAGGCGCCTGGCAATCCGGACAAATGTGCCCTTCCTGTACCTCCTCGGTAGTAGTGCGGCTATAAGGGTTACGCTCAAGACCAAAATAATATACTTTATTCCGTCCCCGTCCAAGTAAAGTAACAAGAGGATCATCAGCATTGAGCAAAAGCCCCGCACCCGGCACTTGATCCAGGGCCCGTTTCATAGCTTTGGCCAGCTGTTCCAATTCATGATAGCGGTCCAGCTGATCCCGCAAAAGATTGGTGACCAGCACCACTTCGGCCGGCACCTGCCGTAAAACAAGGCCCAAACTACCTTCATCTACCTCCAAAACAGCTGCCACAGCCTTTTTTCCCCGTCGCTTCCCTCGGGGCTTGATCAAGGCAGTAGCTATGCCAGCAGGCATATTAGCTCCTTCACCGTTGTGGATTACCTCTAGGCCCTGGCCGGACAAGATCCTGGCCAGTAAGTTTGCAGTAGTGGTCTTGCCGTTGGTCCCTGTTACAATTATTATGTGGTCCAGGTCCCGGGAAAGCTTCTCCAAAAGCCCGGGGTCCACCTTTAAAGCTACATAACCCGGCAGAGAAGTACCTTCCCGCCCACTTAAGCGGCAAATTACAGCCACCAGGCGCCCAAGCAAAATAGCTATTGCACCAAGCAAAAAGTTTAACATGCTGAAACGTTTATCCTCCTAGAGGCCGCGAACGCTGCAGACGACCCCGCACGATTTTCAGCAAAAAATTCAATTCCTCCATCTGCAAAACCCTGGCCAGACCAAAATAAATCAAGGCACCACAGCCGATTAAAAGCAAGAGTTCCAATCCTTCCCTAACCAGCTGGGGTTCAAAGTAAGGTAAAGAAAGCCTGCTGGCCACCAACTTTAAAATTAAGCCCATGGCCAGGGAGGCCACCAGACTATTGGCCAGACTAACCCCGAGGTGCCTCAGGTCTGTTTGAATAATTCCTCGCTGGCGGAGAAAATAAAAAAGAAGAATAACATTAAACCACCCGGCCAAGGAATAAGCCAGGGCGAGTCCCCTCACTCCCCAGAGGGGACCCAAAGTAAAATTTAAAGCAGAACCCACGGCCAACGTCAAGAGCCCCACCTTTAAAGGTGTCCTGGTATCCTGCAAGGCATAAAAAGCGCGGATCAATATCTCATAGGCTCCATAAGCCGTAATACCTATGGCATAAAAAATTAGAGCGTTAGCAGTAGCCAGGGTATCTTCCCTGGTAAAGCGTCCGTGCTCAAAAAGTACTTTTACCACCGGTTGGCCCAGGACCGCCAGTCCCACAGTGGCCGGGAAGGCCAGAAAAATAATGGACCTTAAAGAAGTAGTTAAATAATGGCTAAAAGTGCGCTCCTCCTGCCTTACGGCCAACCGGGTTAAGGCAGGAAGCAAGGTAATACCTATAGAAGTGGCAAAAAGCATAGGAACCAGGACGACCCGGCTGGAAATGGTCAGCGCATTTATAGAGCCCTGGGGCAAAAAAGAAGCAATGAAGGTCTGGTTTAAAAAAAGGTTTATTTGAGCTACAGATAAACCTATGGCGACCGGTAACATGAGCTGGCCTATCCGCCTGATGGCCGGGTGGCGAAAATTCAGGGATAACATGTAGCGCGGTCGTAAGCGCCAAACACCCCAAACTTGCACCAGGAAATTAAGAAAAGCGCCAATAAGGGTAGCCACGGCAAAGGCTGCAATACCCAGATGATTAGCCAGGGCAGCGCCAAAAATTATAATGGCCGCATTATAAACCAGGGGACCGACAGCTGTACCCAGAAAGGATTGATAAGCATATTCGGTTCCCATGAGCACGCCATTAAGCGAATGGAATAAGATGCTTACTAAGCCTATGCGGGTTAAATAAGCCGTATAGGCTACTTCCTGGGGGTCAAAGCCCGGAGCTACTACGCGCACCAGAATAGGTGCCCAAATCATGCTCAAAATTACTGCTAACCCCACCAGGGATAAAACTAAATTGAAAGCAATACTTACTATTTCCCAAACCTCTTCTTCGCGTTTCTCGGCTAAATAACTCGATAACACCGGAATAAAAGCTGAACTTATACCCCCGCCTACCAAAATAAGATAAATGGTATCGGGAATAACAAAAGAAGCATTAAGCATATCGGTTAGCCGGTTTTGACCAAAAAGGGCCGAGATGATGGTATTGCGCAAAAAACCCAGTATACGAGAAAGAATAGAAGCAACAGTCATCACAATTGCCCAATGGGCTAAACCCAACTCTGCCTTTTCCGTCACCGAACAAACCTTCCCCTAAATTTTAGCCAGACTGTATTCCTTCAGTTTTGCCAGGCTAACTGTATTTTAATCTCTTTCCACTGCAAAAAAAGAGGAAGTTAACGCAACCAGGTTAGCTTCCCCACGGGGAGCGATATTGAATGGCCTCCGCCAGGTGATGCTCTTCAATAATTTCCGCCCCTTCCAGGTCGGCAATAGTGCGAGCTACCTTGAGCAAGCGGTCATGGGCCCGCATGGAAAGGGCCAGCTTATTAAAGGCAGCCCGTAAAAGCATACGAGCTGGTCGCGTGAGCTGACAGAATTTCCGCACCTGTTGGCCGCTCATTTCGGCATTGCAATTAAGGCCAACCTCAGCCAGGCGCCGGCGCTGCCTCTGCCTGGCTTCTTCCACCCTTTGCCGTACAAGGGCCGACGTTTCTGCCGGTCCGCGATTTTCGATCTCTTGGTACTCCAAGCGGCGCACCTCTAGGTGGAGGTCAATGCGGTCCAGCAATGGCCCGGATAGGCGCTTGCGATACTGGGCTACCTGATAGGGGGTACAATTACATTTATGCCTTTCATCCCCATAATAACCGCAGGGACACGGATTCATACTCCCCACCAACAGGAAATTAGCCGGATAGGTAACGGCTGCTGCTACGCGGGCCACGGTAACTACCCGGTCTTCTAAAGGCTGGCGCAAGGCTTCTAATACATCGCGGCGAAACTCAGGCATCTCATCCAAAAAAAGAACACCATGGGTAGCCAGGCTCACCTCGCCGGGCTTGGGGACCCGGCCACCGCCAATGATGCTGGCCGTGGAAGCAGTATGGTGGGGTGTGCGGAAAGGGCGTTCCGTTACTAGCCCCTGGCCTGGGGCCAGTAGTCCGGCAGCACTGTAAATCTTGGTTACGGTTAAAGCTTCTTCGTAGGTCAACGGCGGTAAAATAGAAGGTAGACTCCGGGCCAGCATAGTTTTCCCCGCCCCGGGGCTACCGATAAGGAGAATATTATGACCGCCGGCAGCGGCTATTTCCAAACCCCTCTTAGCAGCTGCTTGACCCTTGATGTCTGCCATATCAATACCTGTAAAAGCTTCAATCTGGCTGCTAGGGGCTGCCGGTTTAACCTCAGCTAGCTCACCCTCTCCTCGCAAGTAAGCCACTACTTGTACCAGGCTTTCAGCAGCCAGCACTCTTAAGCGAGTAGCCAGGGCGGCTTCGTTGGCATTGGCCGACGGCACAATAAAGGTAGCCCCCGGCTCAATTTCCTGGAGAGCCAGGGCCATGGGCAAGACTCCCGGAATGGGCCGCAAGCTTCCTTCCAGGGAGAGCTCGCCGACAGCATGGATGGTCGGTGCTGGCTCCCTGCTAAGCTCCCCGGCGGCAGCTAAGATGCCCAGAGCTATCGGAAGGTCATAAATAGGGCCTTCTTTTTTGATATCACCGGGGGCTAGATTGACGATAATGCGGCGTAAAGGAAACTCAAAGCCAGAGTTCTTGAGGGCCGCCCGCACCCTTTCCCGGGCTTCCTTCACGGAAGGATCAGGTAAACCTACGATGTCAAATACTGGCAAACCATTACTAATATCTACCTCTACCCTTACCCTTTGCCCCTCCAGGCCTACGAGAACCACAGAATGAATGATGGCTAGCACCAGTCAACCCCCTGGTAGTTTTTCCCCAACCATTGCTATTCGCCACCAGGGCAGTACTTCCTGCTTTCGTTTTACTTTTTTCTGGTGATAGGATCAGGATGTAAACCCGCTGGTCTGAGCCGTGTCCAGTATTAAGAAGTTACATGTACCCGAAAGACACCAGTCTATTCTCTTAAGATTTTTTCCAGGCGGCTTGCATACTGTTTGCCTTCCTTGTCGTCCGTAATTATCTCTCTGATCAGCACTGCGAACTCCAAGGCCAAGTTCTACCGCCCTCGATATTTGTTCCTGCTTGAAGATCGGTACCTCCATAATTTCCCTATTGCTGCCTAAATCTTTTAAAACAGCCAGACCTACGGCATCTAACGCTACACGGTCCCGGGAAAGAAGCATAACGTTTCCTTCCCTTCGCGTTCCCCGTGGAAGAAGCCAATGCCCGCATCAGCCAGTATATCGAGCATTACAACTACAGCCGGCCGTAGGAGGGTATTGGTGGCTTCACTCCGGCAGACGTTATTCCTGGTGGGAAAAACACCTGCCCTGCCAGAAGCCGCTATGGCAATGTCCTAATGAGCCTCATTCCGCCTCCGCTTCTACCAACTGGATCCCAGGTATCTTTTCGTAGTGCCGGCGGTTGTCCGTCAGGAGCACCAACCCGTAATAAACTGCCGTGCTCCCGATTAAAAGGTCCAGCTGAGGCACTGTTATCCCCTGTGCCCGCAGTTCGGCTCGGAGCCGCCCGAAGGTGCGGGCCACGTCACGGGTTACATCAGCCACAGCCAGTCCCGCAAGAAAGTCTTCCAGGGCTTTCTCCTTGTCCTGCCAGTCCGGTGCCCGGAATACGCCCTCGTACAGCTCAGCCAGGGAGACCACGCTAATGCCCAGGCCTGCCTCCCGGTACTGCCTCAGCCTGGTTACGTAGGGTTCCCTACCGCGGAGGTAGTATACTGCCCAGTCGGTGTCCACGAGGTACCTTGCCGGGATCACCACTCCGGTACCGCCCTTTCTCCTTTGCGCCGACAGGCATAGACTTCAGCCAGGAAACTGTCCGCGTCAAAGTCAGCCCAGGAACCAGCCGCCTTCTCGAACCTCTCGGCAGCCTCGTCTTTCACCCTTTCGTGCTCTAGGGCGCGCAGCAGTATTTCTCTTTCCTTCCTGCTGAGGCGCCTGATTTCGTCAAGGATTTTCTCTACCGCGGCCACCGCCATCCCTCCCGGTATTGGTGTTATATCACTATCTTCAACCTGTTCTCCCCTTGCGTGGGAACCGAAAATGAACGCACTAGTTGCACCTTGCCGCCGCAAAATCAGGACCGCTATGCCTTTTTTATCTTCTCCACATCCACTGTACGTACCTCCTGTGAATATTATATCATCCACATCAGGTAACTTCCATTAAAACGGCCGTCCGCGCCGTGCCACGTCACTTGTGCCAAGAGGCCCTTTCTTTCCATTTTTCCGCCGTCGTAGGGTTACCACCTTCAGCCTGCAGCAGCTGCCTAAGCTTCCGGTTAATGTCACAAATGCGCCGACACATCTCGGTAGCGTGCGGTATTCCTAAGGCGGCTACGCCGCCTTCAGGAACCCACAGGCTTCAGCCTTGGGAAGGAAGTCAGCACTCTATTGACTGCTAGCTGCCTTGATAATTGTCAATTCTACCCGATACCCAAGGGACTGTAGATACTTTTGACAGTCCTCCCAACTCAAGCCAAAGGCCAGAGTATCACTAAGCCCCAGGCGAGCTATTATATCTCTGAGTAACGGTAGATCACGTTCTTCAAATTCCTCTTCCATCATCACTTTTTCAGCCCAATCGACCAATTCTGCAAGGTTTATACGTTTATAAAGGTAGTCAATTAACTTATTGGCTACATCTTGTCTAGTTATCATTTATTCTCCACCTCACTAACTTTTTGAGAAAGGCATACTTTCCAATTCCTCTGAAGTTATACTAAAGTTGTACCTCATGTGGAACCCGGTTGCCACCAGGATATCGCTCTTTAATATCCATATCTGGAATACGATCCCACATTCTCAAATACTGGCAATCCATTGCTGATATCAACTTCTACCCTTACCCTTTGCCCCTCCAGGCCCACGAGAACCACAGAATGAATGATGGCTAGCACTAGTTAACCCCCTGGTAGTTTTTCCCCAACCATTGCTATTCGCCACCAGGGCAGTACTTCCTGCTAGCGCCTTATCACTTTTTTGGCCTGCTGCCTGAGGCCGTACCTGGTATTGGTCAACTAATATAGTTTTATTTGGCTTTTTCCGGAAATTTACGAGAGCCTATAACAATCAGAGCCCCAGTAGAATTCTTAAACGCTCTTCTACAGCAACAATAGTCTCGGCTTCAACTCTCCCCAGAGGCTCTATAAGCCTTTCCTTGGATATAGATCTAACGTCCTCACATTTAATGAAACTAACCGACTTCACACCGCCTTCGGGCGGAGTCAACCTTACGTGGAACGGAATTCGCTTATCCCTAGTAGTTAGCGGGATAACCACTACCATGCCGGCCGGTCCGTGATTGAAAGGATCCACTGAAATAATTAGAGCCGGCCGCGTACCTGCCTGCTCATGTCCGCGAACAGGATTTAGATCAACCAGCCAGATCTCGCCTCGGTACGGTATCAGAACTTCTTTATCTCTCCAAACCATCGTTTAGTGTCACATCCCACATTCTTCTTTCTTCCTGTTCCGTCTTCCACTCTTCACTATTGGCTTTCAATGCAGCAAAAGCAGCGTTGGCTTGCTCTAAAAATCTCTGACGCTTATATGCCTCAAGCGCTTTAAGCAACACTTCTTGCCTGGATTCGCCAGTCAGGGAGACTATTTCCTTCAGCAGCTCTACTACCTTTTCAGAAACGCGAGTCACAGGCACCGTGATCAACCCCCTGTTTTAGGATCATCTACAGATTAGCATACCCTTTTGCATACACTTTTGTCAACGTAATTGTAACACTATCTGAATCGCTGATAATATACATGTACCCGAAAGACACCAGTCTATTCTCTTAAGATTTTTTCCAGGTGGCTTGCATACTGTTTGCCTTCCTTGTCGTCCGTAATTATCTCTATCTGATCAGCACTGCGAACTCCAAGGCCAAGTTCTACCGCCCTCGATATTTGTTCCTGCTTGAAGATCGGTACCTCCATAATTTCCCTATTGCTGCCTAAATCTTTTAAAACAGCCAGACCTACGGCATCTAACGCTACACGGTCCCGGGAAAGAAGCATAACGTTTCCTTCCCTTCTCGTTCCCCGGTCCGGCCCTCCGTCTACAAAGACATCAACTCCGTCCATCAGAACGAAGTCTGGCGTATATGCTAGATTAATTTCAGCGATCATCTTTCCCATATGGGGTGAACTGTGGAGTTCGCTCATCAAAGAGTATCCCCTGCGCGGAGTTATTCCTACCGCCAGCTTCAAAGACATACTGAAAACCCCTCCGTAAGCATGGGTCTTCAGGGTACAGGTGCCGATATTCACGTCTGCGTCTAAAACGGGCTTGGCCACATAAAATCCGTCCTTCCAGTGTAAACCTTCTCTCCAGAACTTCACCCAGCCCTCGGGAGAAAGCTTATCGTAGTTAATTAACGTTACTCCTAATCGATCGCAAAGCTCGATTACCCCCTTCTGCTTGAGTACGATTTCAGTCAGAGGGGGGCCACTCCTTTCCCCGACGGCGATAGAGGATGGACCAGCCGCCTTTAATTCAATTAATAGCTGCTTCAGTGTATCGTTATGGGTGGAGCCGGGCGCCGGATCGGCTGTGTTAAAGTTGGGCTTCACAAGTATACTCTTTCCCGCGTATGCTAAAGGTCCTAGGAGCGCCAACAACCTCTTAACCCCTTCTTTCCTGTCCCGGGTCTTTACCATAAATACCTTTGCCGTATCCGTCGGTTCTTTACCAGCCAAACCCGATTCTTTTCTCACCATTTGCCGTTCCTTTTCCCTCCAGCTTCCCGGCCAGGCGCACGATGCAAGCCCCAAAGCCGTTATGCCTAGACCGGCATAATAGCACATTCGTATAAATTCCCGACGATTTAATACTCTGTCTCCAAAAATAGCAGCTCACCACCTGCGCGTCGCTGGGTGCAGTAGATCAAGATTTGCAGTCAGCAAGCCCTTGGGCCCAAACGATATGTCGACCGACTAAGCCGGTAGCACCGGTAACCAGAATCATGCGGTTACCGCTCCTCAAACAATCCATATGAAGGAATAAGGTGGGTTCCGCTTCAAGTGCAGTTACAACGCAACTGATTACCTATATCAATTTTTTTGTTTTTCTCTTCCTTCAGCATCTCCAGCCTATCCAAAACTTCTTCCCTTTCATCAACACCTCTATCCAGGGCCATACGGTAAATATCTTCCGCCTTCTCATAGTTGCGCGGCGCCTTGCTGTCTTCATAGAGCCAATACATGTCTCCCCAACCTATGTAGGCCCACGCGGAATCAGGAAACTCTGCCACCAGGTCCTGAAAGGCCTTTTCCCCTTCTTCCAGCATACCCAGAGCAAAGTAAGACTCCGCTTCCGCTCGCTTCATGTTCTCTATAATCAGTCTGTCTGATTCCGGGAAAAGTGTACAGAACTCCCGGCAGTATTCTATCCGCTTTTTGTAAAACGAAGGATCTTTTAACCCCGCGTTGCCCAGCTCCATCTCTAAATCTTGACACCAATTACTCAAGAACTCCATTCCGCTAAAAACTCTTTCCGCTTGTTCCACGGACTTCATGTCAGGCGTGAACCGCTCCTTTAAGTGTTCCCACACTTTGAGCCAGATCTGACAGCCTTCAACCTCTTTGCCTTCATCGCAAAGGTTGTATCCCTCCTGCATCATCTGGTCAAGTTTCTCTGAATTCATTACGTGAGGGGCGAGCCTTTCCCACAAGACAACAGCGGCCGTCCAAGGGAAGTCCTGATCAAAATCCTTGGCTGTCACAGGGTAGATTTTCCACCAGTTTTCGGCCAGATCATAGGCGGAATAAAAGTTTCCGACTTCCTGAAGGAAACTCTCTTCAGTAATTGCAATGCCCATGGAACCCAGCTTGGAAATTATCTCTTTCGTGGAAAGAGAGCGAACCTCTTCCACGCTCCACCGCTTTTGCCTCTCCAGCGGAAGGCAACATTTCTTGTATTTCTTCCCGCTCCCGCAGGGACAGGGGTCGTTTCGGCCGACTTTACCCAAACTATATCACTCTTCCTAAGTGAAGTTCCTTCTGTTTTGCCTTCCTATGTTAGGGCTTCGTCGCCAGCCTTTTATCCGGCAATATAACATATATATAATAGAGCAGCTTATCCCCCATACATACACGTACATTAACCCATTCCGGGAGCACTTAGAAAATATTGCTATTTCCAAGCGCCAGCCTCCCGGAAAAGTTCTGCTGCCCAAAGAAAAGCGTTTTCGTAAATAATATCCCGGTCAAGGGGCTCCAAAAGGGCTACTTGTCTTATTCGCTCATGTACTTCCCTCAAATCCACCAGCTTAACAGGCATCCCTTCCGCTACGGCCCTGGCTACTGTATCGGTGACCAATTCATTGGGTGGGATAAAGCACCAGATTTCATAGAGTACCTGGTATTTCGTCTTGTTCTGCTCTGCATAAAACTGAGCGTACCTTGTAAGCTCTTCTACTTTTCGTTTTAACCAACGATAGCGTGTACTGGGTTTTTCTTTTTCTGCAAAATGATAAGTGCTAGAGAAGTCCATACCATATACTTCTCCTGGTTTATGAGCAAAGGCTACCACCGGTACAATATTTTCTCCCCGCATATCCAGACTAACTGCACAGCCTTTAACCAGTTCATAATAAGCCCAAATAAATCCTCGCTCTACGTCCGCCTTTAGGAATTTAGGAGGTTTTCTTACCATACCTCTCAGGTTCCCCTTTACTTCAGGCATTTCACAAGCCTCGTCCGGCCAAATCTCTTATCATGGATTGTTTGGCCAGTAGCGTGCGGTATTCCTAAGGGTGCTACACCGCCTTCAGGAACCCACAGGCTTCAGCCTTGGGAAGGAACTCAGCACTCTATTGATTGCTAGCTGCCTTGATAATTGTTAGTTCTACCCGGTACCCAAGGGACTGTAGATACTTTTGACAGTCCTCCCAACTCAAGCCAAAGGCCAGAGTATCGCTAAGCCCCAGGCGAGCTATTATATCTCTGAGTAACGGTAGATCACGTTCTTCAAATTCCTCTTCCATCATCACTTTTTCAGCCCAATCGACCAATTCTGCAAGGTTTATACGTTTATAAAGGTAGTCAATTAACTTATTGGCTACATCTTGTCTAGTTATCATTTATTCTCCGTCTCCTTGCTTGTATAATATCCATCGTCCCTCTCCCTAGCTCACTCCCCAGCTTATTTATACTACAGCTTATTTATACTATACCCGGAGAATAATTAAGGCTCCCAAAAATTTTTCTTCTGGCAGAACTGGGTCTACCTTTGCCTCTATTTTACCCAGATATTTCCACACTATCAACTTATTTATTTTTTCTTTTTTGCCCGCTATCCCGAAAGGCTAGTTCCGAAGTTTTGGCAATATATGATAACCCTGAAAAGGGTTTTTCTCAATAAGGAGAGTACATTTTTCCTCCCTTCACGGCTGATATTTCTCGTCTTTTTATCTATGGCCCAAATAATCTTTCCGGATTTCGCCTATGGCGATACTGGCTTCAGTAAGTTGAAGGTTTAGCTATATGCCGTGGCGTTTTGCTAATATCTATCGGGATGACTGTTTAGTAACGGTAGAGCTTGGTCTCAGTGCAGCTGCTTAGTTAAGTTTCTATTTTTCAACGTAATCCTTGGTAAAACTCCTGCTCCGTCACCCGCAACTACCGCGATAGAATGCGTTTCCAGAGGTGCTTGGGGATTTCTTTGTCTAAGGCCATGCTCACCCTTGTACGCAGTACGGTACCGTCAGCTAACACTTTTTCATAATAGTAGTGGTCAGTCTTGCGTACCAGCACCCAGCCATCTTTTTCACAATAAGCCTTCAGATCTCTGAATTTTGGCGGCATGATACCTCTATTAGGGCTTTGATCTCCTCATCACTGTTACACAGGGCGATGCGAAGTACGTAGGGAAAGTCGTGACGGCGGTTGGGCGCATTAAAGAAAAGCTGGCCGCGGTCCAGATAGTCTCTGGCATAAATCTTGAGTTCCTGCACAATTTCCTCCACAGCCTGTTGCAAAGAAGGAGCGTTTACGGCTATGTCCAGTTGGTCGAGGGCGAGGGTGACTGAGCCATCTTCTTCCTCCAGCAGTTCGGCCTTTAAAGGAAACATTTCCAACATAGTTCTAAAAATGTCTTTTCGCAGGAGCAGAATTTCCTCCCCCCGCCCCCGCCGTATGATGGCAGGCCTGAGGGCGTTATAAATACTATCATAGATGGCGCTAAATTCCCGGCGCACTTCAGAGAACTGGTGTTCCTGAAGCATTACCCAACACCTCAGTTTTAATTATCTACAAACTGCTCAAAATGTACAATATGTCTCAGTAAGACACCTCCCCGCCCGCGCGGTGGGTCAGGCTAAAATTACGTATCTTTATCCTATCGACCGCCATAGCCAGATTGCCAATCCCCCCTGAACAAGGCCAGCCGCGCGGGAATTGGCACAAGGCTACATTATCGGCCAAGGCCTGCGGATCTATGCACAAATTTGGGCCGCCACCGGAAATCGGCAGCAGCCCGCCCACAACAACCTTACCTGCTCCTTGAGCACCTGCTCTCTAACTAGCAGAGGCAGAAAGGCATACTTTTCCAATTCCTCTGAAGTTATACTAAAGTTGTACCTCATGTGGAACCCGGTTACCACCAGGTTATCGCTCTTTAATATCCATATCTGGAATACGATCCCACACTTTCAAAAAGTGGCAAACCACTCAACCCCCTGGTAGTTTTTCCCTAACCATTGCTATTCGCCACCAGGGCAGTACTTCCTGTTAGCGCTCGGTCACTTTTTTGGCCTGCTGCCAGAGGCTCCGTGCCCGATGTTGGTCAACTGAGCCGCAGCTACCTCCTTTCGAAAGGTTTAATTATATTTAACGGCTCGGGTCGGAATCTCTCCGCTTCCTCTCCGCTTCCACACCGCTTTCTGAACGTATGTAATATAAAGTTCGATTAAAACCACTTTCAGCGCTTCCTTATACAGAGCCACACCCGGAATAAAGGCAGACAAGATGGTGGTTGCAGAACAGGAAGGGCCACCTACATCCCTTGCCGCAGGGCTGCTGCCAGCTCTCTGGCCTCACTTAGATCTTTGCTTTCCATGAGGAGTAAAAGGCCGTTGGGGCCATAGAAATCTATCAGTTCCCGCGTATAACTCCCTAATTCCGGTATGTCCTGGCCCACCCAGTCCATGGTCCAGTAACGCAACGACAGTACCGTCCGGCCGGCCAGTTTCTCTTTGAGCAAGGCCAGGTCGTTCTGCGGGACGTTGCACTCCACACCCCGCAGCCCTTCTACCTCCAGCAAAACATCGAGGTTATGACCGATGTTGCCGCAGGAATGGATTAAAATGCCACCGAAGGCACGGGAAATCCTATTATTATATCGCACGCCGAATTCCCGGTAATGCTTCGGTGAGATTTCCGCCAGCACGTCATCGCTGACGCGGATGCCATACTCGCGGGGAAAATACCAGTCCTCATGGGTCAGGCCAAACAAATTCGTGATTCGTTGTTCCTGGGCTTTAACAAAATCTATGATAGCCTGGGTAGCCAACTCCAGGGTGTGGTGAATCTCCCGGGGGTTTTCATAGAGCGCCGTCAAGAAAGTGGTATAATCCCAGAGTTGGGAGGCCACGGTTAAGGGTGAAGGGATATTACACGCCCTTAGGGGTAATTTTGACTGTCGCTGGAAATATTCAATCCGTTGCCAGACCAGGGGGTAAAGACCATCCCGGTCGACATCGGGTAGTTTAAGCTGGTAAACCGCCCGAGGATCTTCTTTAACAATGGGCTTAACCCAGGGGTCTTGAACCTCATCAAGTACACTTTCGCAGCCGAAGGCAGCGGCGATCACACCGATGCCCACGCCGGTATAAAGGGCCGGCACGGCAAAGTCACCCACTGTGGCATCATTCTCCAGAACCTCCAGTTGCTCTTCAAGATCGGCCTGGGTATTTTCGAGTCGTGCCTTGGTAGCAAACCACTTACCGCGTGGGCGAACTATGAACGGTGGCACTGGCTGCGGTTTAAGGTCCCAGGTCCGGCGAATATACGCCTGCTTTTCCTCCGTGGTCATATAATTCATGTGAGTTTCCCCCTATTTGCATTAGCACGTACGCCAAGGCTCCTGGTGACTTTGTTAACCTGTACCTTGACATTCTAGAACACTAACGGAAGTTTAAACCCATGCGGTCCCTTGGGTTTTAATATTTACACCTGGCCTTTACGTCCTGCTGTATGAGGTAACCATCCTCGATACGTCGCTAAAGGCCTGGGAACAGTTGCGGTATAACCCTTCGAAGACTGCAAACAACTGTTCGTATTCTTTTTGGCCCTCATCGGTAGGTACGATTACCTCGTCTTGTTGCCTCAGGGCAATATCCTTCAGGCTAAAGTCAATGGCGCCGACGGCATTCCCGGCCAGCCAGGCCGAGCCCAGAGGCTCTATATTGGGGTCTTTCAGAGTTACAAGGGGCCGCTGTAAAATGTTGGCGAGGATCTGGCTCCAAATTCTACTCCTGGCACCGCCGCCACCTAAGCTGATACGGGCTACCGGTTGACCAAGCAGTTTTTCCAGAATTATCAGGTTAGAACGCAGGGCATAACCTATGCCCTCCAGGATCGCCCGGAAGATATGCCCCTTGCCATGGCGTAAGGTGAGTCCGAAAAGGACTCCCCGGGCCTCGGGGTCCCATAAGGGGGAACGTTCACCGGCTAGGTAGGGCAAAAAGATCAATCCTTCCGAACCCGCCGGTACCTGGGCGGCCAGCTCATCAAGGTATTCCAGGGAGTCGACATTACCGTTCCGGTCAACGGTTGTGCGCTGGTACCATTTCAAGACAGCACCTACGGTATTAACCAGGGCTATGGATATCCAACGACCTTTGACGCCATGGTGGCAGTTGAGAAAGCGCTGGTCAAAGTTATCCTTCTCTAGAGAAACCGACAACCGCCCCACCGTCCCCAGGGTGAGCAGGACTTCCCCAGCGTCGCCCAGTCCCGCCCCTAACATGGCGGCTACCGTATCCATACAACCCGCCACCACGGGCGTGCCCGCTGGCACTCCCGTCACTGCTGCGGCTTCTGCCGTCACACCCCCGACAATATCCCCCGGGGCGTAAATATCCGGCAGTTCTGCCTCAGCCACGTCGACAGCCTTCATCATTTCTGCGGACCACTGCTCATGATGGATATCGAAGAGCATCGTGGTGGCTGCCCGACTGTAGTCTATGGTATTCCGGCCGGTTAACCGGCGGACGATGAAACCGGTCGGGGCCAGGAAAGTGTGGGGCCGATTTACTATTTCGGGCCGGTTTTGCTTTAACCACAGGATCGTGGGCAAGGCGTAGGTGCCGGAAGCTACCCGGTTCCCGGTGATCTGGCCTACCCGCTCAGCGGGGATCTTTTCCTTAATAGCTTCTACCAGGGCTGCCGATCGCTGGTCGAGTTGCATGATGGCATTGTCGAGGGGCTTGCCACTTGCATCGACCGTCACCAGGGCGTTGGTGCAGCTGATACCAATAGCTGCAATCGTTATTTCGGGTTTTGCTTCCAGTACCTTGCGGATGTTCGCCACACAGGCATCCCACCAGGTTTCCGGGCTCGCTTCCACCCAACCGGGCCGGGGAAATAAAAGAGGGTAGTCTTGATAGCTACTGGCCACCGGGTTTCCCTGGCGATTGAAAAGTGTAACCTTACACCCGGTTCCCCCGATGTCGATCCCCATGACACAGGTCTCTTTTTTATTAATGATGAGCACCACACTGCCCCCACGGGTTAATTGAAGAACCCCGGACAGGGGTTCCTCAATTACGTGTAAGTCTTTTCTCTCTATTAAACCTAAGGTTCTAGTAAAGTCTTAAATCCGGAGAAATTCTCTTTCATTAAAAAGGCTTCTTGCCATTGCTCCAGGGGTAATACGTTGGCAATGGTATCCTTCAGGTTAAGCTTACCCGTAGCCACCAACTCCAGGACGGTCTTTAAGTTATTGGGCGTCGAGGCGGAAGAACCTATGAAGTTTATTTCCCGGTAATGAATGACGTTGGGATCGATTTCAGCCTTGCTGCCTACCGGACAGCCGGCAAAGAGTACACAGGTGCCGCCCTTTTTCATAGCCCCCAAGGCCTGATCGATAATCGCCGGTATGCCTACATCGATGAAAGCGACATCAACGCCTTCACCGGCAGTCATGCCCATAATGGCGTCATGGGCCTCTTCGGGAGCCGCCACCACGTCGGCGCCAAATTTCTGGGCCATGGCCTGTCGGTGGGCCTGAGGCTCGGAAACGGCTATCTTGCTGGCCCCTTTCCAGCGGGCCAGTTGGACGTGATAGAGACCGATGGGACCGGCGCCAAAGATAGCTACTGTCTGACCAGGACCAAGCCCGGAACGCAGGACTCCGTGGAGGGCCGCCGTGACAGGTTCAGAGGCCGCTCCTTCTTTAAAGCTCACTCCCTCCGGCAGGTGGATGACGTTGCCACCTTTAATTGCCTCCGCTGGGATGCGGACGTATTCGGCAAACCCGCCATCTAGTTCATAACCGATAGTCACCCGGTTGAGGCAGATGTTAGGTCGCCCGGCCTGGCAGGCATAGCATCGGCCGCAGGCAATGACCGGGTAGACCACGACGCGGTCGCCTACCTGGAACTCGCTAACGCCAGCGCCTACTTCGGCAACTACGCCGGCAAACTCGTGACCGATGATACGGGGACCTTTAATTACCTTTGTGCCGCGAAAAATGCGCAGGTCTGTACCACAAACCCCGGCGAAGTGAACTTTGACCAGTAGCTCACCGGCATTTATTTCGGGAATAGGTGCTGTAATTAATTCCATGTTACCCGGACTGTTAAAGCACAGGGCCCGCATTGTTCCGTCCATATCGGTTTCTCCCCTTGCTAAGATGTATTTTACTTAAGCCGATTTGGCCCCTTTTAGGCGGTAGCGCAGTTGGCTCAACTCTCCCTCGGTAAGCGGCCGGCCTTTGTCGCCCAGGATCAAGCAAAGATGGGCATTTTCTTCGATCTCTTCAATAATATTGTAGGCGTCTTCCAGGTTTTTACCAATGGCTGTAACTCCATGGTTTTGCATCAGCACGGCCTTATGCCCCTCCAGTAGCTCCAACAGGGTAGCCGCCAGTTCGGGGGAACCGGGGGACATATAGGGCACCACCGGCAGTGTCCCGACTTTGAGGGCATAGCCCGGGGTGTAGGCTGGCATAGCGTCAGCAAAACAGAGGTCTTGCCTGCAGGCTATGGCTACAGCATAGGTGGGATGGACGTGGATAACGGCGTTCACTTCCGTCCATTTTTTCATGATCCCTGTATGAAAGGCCCATTCCTTGGAGGGCTTGCCAGCGCTCAAAACCTCGCCGTTCAGACTCAGCTTTACCAGTTCTTCGGCCTTGACCGTCCCCAGGGAACAACCGGTTGGTGTAATCAGCAGCCCGTCGGCGCACCGGATGCTGACGTTTCCACCGGTGCTGGACACCAGCCCCATCTGATAGAGCCGGTGGCATGTCTCAATCAGTTCTTGCGCTAATTGCGCTTCTTCGTGATTCATTCTATCACCTTCCTGGGGATAGTATAAACCTTTGTGATTAAATCGCGCAAGACCTTGCTGTGAAAAAATTTTCAGCTTTAGTTAATTGCCAATAATTAGGGAAGGCAGCCATAAAGAAAACTTAGGTACATAAGTCACCAGGACCAAGGTAACCAGCAAAGCTATAATAAACGGCACCAGTTCTTTAACGATCTCTGTTAGCTGGACGTTAGCCACCTTGGAAACGACAAAGAGGTTCATCCCTACCGGTGGAGTGAGCAGACCGATCATCATATTTAGCACTAAGACAACCCCGAAATGGATCAAATTAATGTTGAAGCTTTGCAGCATCGGCAAGAGTACGGGGGTTAGGATGATGATGATCGATGTGCCTTCCATGAAACAGCCCAGAAATAACAGCAAAATATTAATAAGTAATAGCACCATTAGCGGGTTGGTCGTTAGGCTGCTGACCAGCATCTGTAGCTTAATGGGCACCTGCTCCCGGCCCAGAACCCAACCGAACTGGCTGGCAGCCGAGACGATAAACATGACAATGGCGCTGTTTATTGCCGTACGGTAAAGAATTTCACCCAAAGATCTCAGGTTGACTTCTCGGTAGACGACGGTAGCAACAAATAAAGAGTAGACTACAGCTATAACGGCCCCTTCCGTCGGCGTAGTCATTCCCGTTAGGATGGTTACCAGGATAATCAGCGGCATAATCAGGGCCAAGACAGCGTCCTTTAAACCTACCAGTATTTCCTTAAAACTCTGGCGTCGTTCACGGGGGTAATTACGTTTGCTGGCAATGATATAGACCGCTACCATCATAAATAGTCCCATAGCGATCCCCGGCAAGGCCCCGGCCAAAAACATTTTGCCAACTGAAACTCCGGCAATGCCAGCATAAACAACAAAGGGGATGCTCGGGGGAATTACCGGACCAATGGTCCCTGCTGCAGCCACGACAGCTGAAGCGAAGCCTTTTTCAAAGCCGGTTCTTTCCATAGCGGGAATTAATACGCTCCCGGTAGCGGCCGCATCCGCCAGAGCCGATCCAGACATGCCGGCCATAATCATGTTCACCACGATGGTCACATAAGCTAGCCCACCGCGCACCCACCCCACCAGGCCATTGGCAAACTGCACCAGGCGCTTAGTTAAACCGCCGTGATTCATGAGTTCACCAGCTAAAAGGAAGAAAGGGATGGCCATAAAGGTGAAGGAGTCCACACTGGCTACCATTCGCTGGGGAAACGACGGCAACGGAATATTACCGCCAGTGGCTACATACATTGCCGAGGCCAGCACCAGGGCAAAGGCCATCGGTACCCCAATAACCAATAATACAAGGAAGGAGGCAATCATTATGCTTAACATTTTTTCCCCTCCCGGAGTTTGGCTACATCCTTTAACACGTTGTCCAGCAAATAAATAATCATGATGAGACTGCCTACCGGAAGGGAAGCGTAAACGTAGGTATAGGGTAGCTGGAGCGCCGGTGTAATGCTGGTGGCCACCATCGGCAAAAGTTTGTAGCTGGAATAACCGATAATCACGATATAAAGCGCCGTGATAACGCTTATGAGCAGTTCATGGGCGGCTTTATACCTGGAAGGGATTAAATTGGTAACAAAGTCAATGACGATGTGGCTCTTTTTACCCACTCCCACAGCGGCACCAAGGAATGTTACCCAAGTAAAAAGGTAACGGGCTAACTCTTCTGACCAAGAAAGGGGCAACTGGAAAAAATATCTGGTAAGCACCTGGAGGAAGATAACTGTCACCATACCGGCCGACAGACAAATAATGACTACCCTTAAGACGTCGTCCAGCACCTTGGTAATCTTGCTCAAAGTTCCACCTCTCCCCGGGGATTTTGCGTCCGGGGGCAGACTCGTGCTCTGCCCCCGGTTGGTTAGCTTTAGTTTGTTATTACTTTACGTCCACAATCTGCTGGTACAGACCCGGTTTCCAGTTTAGTTTCTTCTCCAGTTCCTGGGGCAAGCCCTGGAGTTTGTCCATGAACAACTTGCGATCAACATCAACTATAGTCATGCCCTTAGCTTGCAGTTCCTTGAACAACTTATCCTGTTCGGCCAGGGTTTCCTGCTTTACATACTCGCCTGCTTCCTTGATACTGTCGGTCACGATCTTTTTCAGGTCCTCGGGTAACTTCTGATAGAACTGTTCACCAATGACCACCAGATAAGGTCCATAAACGTGGGCTGTCTTCATCAGATATTTCTGTACTTCAAAGAAGCTGGAGGTATAGATTAGGTCTAGGGGGTTTTCCTGGGCATCGATAACTTTCTGTTGCAAGGCGGAATAGACTTCCGAGAAGGCCATCGGGGTAGCACTGGCGCCTAAGCGGTTCCACGTTTGAATGTAAACCTGCATCTCCGGCACCCTCAGCTTAACACCTTTGAGATCCTCCGGTGTTTTGATTTCTTTGTTGGCCGTCAGGTAGCGCGGTCCCCTAACCCACCAGTCAATAATCCGGCTGCCCTTCGCTTTAATCAGGGCTTGGCTGATTTCTTCACCGATAGGCCCATCCAGCACTTTCTTCATGTGATCAGAATCGCGGAAGACAAAGGGCATAGTCATGGCACCATATTGCGGCAGGAAAACATTAATAGGACCGTCACCGGTAATCTCCATTTCCAGGCTGCCCATCTGGATGAGGTTCAACATATCCTGTTCGCCGCCAAGCTGAGCTGAGGGGAACACCTGGACTTCAACGCGGCCGTTGCTTCGTTTTTCGACTAGTTCTTTAAATTTCTTGGCACCTTTGTCCGCCGAACTATTGGGCGGAGTAATGTAACCGACCCGAATAACGATTTTATCCTTGTTCCCCTGATCTCCGCTTTTTTGAGCGCCGGAATTGTTGTCTTGCTTGCTACCGCAAGCTGTAAGTAACCATGTTAGCAATAGCGCCATAGCCAGTAATATGCTTACAGTCTTTTTCCTCATGGATGTGCCTCCTTCATAAAGTGGTGAATAATTTGTACTGGCTTAAGCAAATAACCCCCCTGCCCAACCTCCTTTTAAACTACCAGCATCACCCCTTCCCTTTAGGCAGTAGATTAAACTCATGGGGGTCCTGTCGTTTCCATAAATCCGGATGGGTTATTTTAATAGTAACTCAATTAGGCGGGGTTATCTGCACATTTTAAACGCAACTTTTAATTGGTACGCAAATTGAGTTGCTCTATTTAATGAGCTAGTGCCTATTGTTCGAGTGGAACTATCATATTTTTGGGGCTTTTGTTGCGTTTAATGACAACTCCAACCAGTCTGGCTAACGAGATTATAGCGCCATTCGAATCTTGGTGTCAATATTTAATTGTCAATCATCTTGCGTTTTTATCACTCTCTTGCATATTTCAATCAGTTATGCTACAATTTAGTCAGCTTTATAATAATAAAACGGAGGTCTGCTAAATGCCTTTGGGCAAACGCCAGCAAAAGATCCTTGAACTTTTGCAGCAAAAGGGTTCCGTTTCTGTTAATGAACTGACGGAGCTCTTGCAGGTTTCCCCGGCCACCGTCCGGCGCGATCTTGAACGGTTAGAGCAAGAAAACTACCTGCTGCGTACCTATGGTGGCGCCGTAGAGCTGCAACGGGTGGGCTATGAGCCTCACTATAGCAAACGTCTGGAAGTATGCCTGCCGGAGAAAAAGGCTATTGCCCAGGTAGCCGCCAAATTGATTAATCCGGGCGATATTGTGGCCCTGGATGCCGGTACTACCACCACACAATTGGCGCGATTACTGGTGAACACCCGGCCCCTGACTGTAGTGACGCCATCGCTGACCATTGCCCAGATATTTGCTGAATGTGATAGCGAGGAAATAACGGTCGTTATGCCCGGCGGTATGGTACGGAGTAGAACCCTATCCTTGGTGGGGCCTCTAACGGAAGAGACTCTGCTCAATTACCGTTGTGACAAGGCCGTAATCGGTTGCCATTCGCTGACCCCAGAGAAGGGTGCTATGAACACCAACTTGCTGGCAGTGGGAGCCAAAAAGGCCCTGGTGGCCATCAGTAAAAAAGTAATAGTCGTAGCTGACCATACCAAATTTGAGAGTATAGCTCTGGCAACTGTAGCTCCCGTTGAGCAGATCGATACCATTGTAACGGATTGGCAGACCTCTCCTCGCGTGCTGGAGCAATTCCGGCAAAAGGGCATAGAGGTTTTGGTAGCCCCTTGTTCCACCGAAATGTACCCGGCCGCTGACGAGCAATAATCAACTCATTACCTTCAGGAGGTCATAGCATGGCAAAACTGACACCCAAAGAAAGGATTATCCGTACCATTAAGCACGAGGAAGTAGATATGCACCCGGTTCAGATCGATTTTACGCCTTCGGCCCTGGACAAACTTTCCCAATATTTTGAGCTGCAAGGTGAGCAGGGCTTACTGGATGTTACAGAAAGTGATATTATTTATGCTTACCTGAATGACCCTTATGGCCAACAGCGCAACCGGGCAACTATCAACCGCCAGGAGAACATCCTTTATGATGAATGGGGTATCGGCTGGGATAACCACGCCGAAGGGGCCAATTTCCGGGTTCATCCCTTGAAGGACATGGAAAAGTGGGAATCTTACCAGCTTCCTGATCCCAATAGCGAACACCTGATGGATATCGCCATCGATACGATTAAAAAGTATGGCGGCACTCACTTTATCTGTTCTTACCAGAATATCTTACTGTTTGAACGAGCCTGGGCCCTCAGGGGCCTGGAAAACTTCATGTGCGATATGGTGGTCAACCGGGATTTTGCTGAGGAGTTATTAGATAAAATAGCCGATTACCAGGCCGCCGTCGCCAGGCGATATGTGGCTCTGGGTGTTGATGGAGCCCGCACCGGCGATGACTACGGTGCGCAAAAAGGCCTCCTGTTCTCCCCCAAACTCTGGCGGGAGATGATAAAACCCCGTCTCCAGCGAATTTGGGATGTGTACCTGGAAGCCGGTATCCCCATCATTCACCATACGTGCGGTGATGTAACGGCTATCCTTGATGATATGGTCGACATGGGGCTTAGCGTTTTGCACCCTGTTCAGCCCGAAGCCATGGACATAGAATACCTCAAGAAACGTTATGGTAAAAACTTGACTTTCTATGGCGGCATAGGTGCCCAGAGCGTTTTGCCCTTTGGAACCCCCGAGGATGTTGATAATACTGTCCGTCATTGTGTTGAAGTCTTGGGTAAAGGCGGCGGCTATATCATTGCTCCTTCCCAGCATATCACCTCGGATGTTCCTTTAGAAAACATTATTGCCCTGGTTAAAGCTATTCGCCGATACCGCACCCTCTTTTAAACGTTCTGGCGTAATAATAACAAACGAGAAGATTAAATCGGGTAGAAGGGGATGATTAGCCCCCCTCCTCCCACCTATGAAAAAAAATGCACGACCATTTCCTTATAATTCAGGACGCTAACCGTCGCTTATATGAAGCACGAGAGATAGAGAAAGAAGTAAGCAAGGAGAATATACCTCCCTTTGCTAACCCTGACGATAGCTGGTGTATTATCTGCCTGAATGCCAAGAACCTATTTCGCGGCAATATTTTTTGCGTATAACTATAAGATAGAGAAATGCAAAAAGGCCATCCTACAGGAGTACGGTAGGATGACCTTTTTGAATAATACATCACCTTTCCGGAATACGAACCGATTAATCCCGTTCGAACTACGGCGTTAAACGGTTCCGCACAGTGGTTAATAAACCAGTTTCTTCCGTCGGTGATGCCTGCCTACCTCAGGCAGGTGCCTTCGCCTACGGTGACACCCTAGCCGAGCGGGTTGCCGTTGCTAGACTAATAGTGAGGCGGACTCACTCGTAGCGGACTTTACATTCGTGGCCCCACTGCTCAACGCTTCAATGAAAGGTGCCCAGCAGGTGTAGTTGGCCCCCGATTTAATACTCCGCCCGGTCCGTGAGGAGGAACTCGAGAGCTGGTTGAACGACAGCCCGGCTTTCCTCCCCGGCAAACCTTCCCGTCCCCTTCTATCAATTGGTCTCTCTCGAATGCTGCGTTGAGGTCCGGCACTACTGGGAAAACCGCATCAACGGCCTTCCGGCACCGTTAACTTCTGAGGAAAGGAGCGTTATAGTGAGCTGGTCGGTTCCAGAATCCGGATAATCGGCTCAATGATTTCTTCAACCTTGCGCCGGGGGATACTTGCAGAATAAATTAAGGGATACATGTAACCTCGTCCGAGACATAACGAAATTTTGGTAGTACCCTTCTTCTCAGTCTAGGCTGTTTTCAAGTTCTTGGAGCAAAATGGAGGCCTATCCGCCGTAAGATAGTCCTGCTGCTGTATGCAGGAGTTTCTTGAACGGCAGCGAATAATACCAAAATAGTGCAGAAATTGGGCCGGAGATGCTGCTGGCTCCATGCGTGTTATGTAGCAATAACCCCCAGGGGGGGGGTGAGCGTGACCCGCCGGGCGGATCGCGGGTAACGTCCTAGCGCGCGGCGCCGCGCCGGCGGGCCCCCTTCTTCCATTCTTTGTCCTTGTTGCTGGACGTTGACGAGCGCGACAAGTGCGGTCGGCTCCTGGTGTATGTCTGGTTTCCCCGCCAGAAACCGGGTAGGAGCCGGGGGTCCGGGCCGAGATATTCAACGCCAAGCTGCTGCTGACCAGCATAGCCCAGGTGATAACCGTCGCGCCCAACGCAAAGTATACAGAACTTGTTTGTGAAGCTTCATCAGGAGGCCAGGGAGGCGGAAATTACCTACTAACCGTCTAGGCTGTCCGGCGCTACCAATAATGAAAATAAGTAAAAGGCTATTTTCGAACTAATACAAATCCTACCGCCGGTCATATTAAAAAACTCATGGGGCAATTGGTTTTGGTTGTTGCGGTAGTGGCCAGCAAGTCAAGGAATTAGCTAATTTAGGAAAAAGAACGCTTAAATAACCATCGAAGGCAGGGTAATCTTTATGTTAGGCCTTAGGCTCAGAGACGAATTCCTTGGCCCGCAAATGCCTGGCACAACTATTATGCTGCGCAGGCCGGATAACACCGGTTCCACTCAGCAAAGTCCTGACCGTATACTTTCCATAACCTATCCAACTGCAGATGTGGTGACAGCATTGCGGGCGATAAGCGTTGAACGTGCCGGCCGCCCGATCGTACTTCTGGGTGACCGGGGACGTGGGAAGTCGCACATAATGTCGGTCATGCACCACGCTATTGAATCGCCAGACTACGTAGAGGCCTGGGCCAGAGAATGGGGAGAAAGATTGGGCATAGGCGCGCTACAGAACTTGCATCTGCAAAGAGGATTTCGCGCTATTTCCGAACCTGTACACAATCAAGAATACCCGTTGCTTTGGGAGCTCTTGTTCGATCGGCACCCCAGGGGCGAACTATTCCGGGGCAAGTTTCAGCAAATAGGGCATCCCTATCCCCCGCGCTCACTCATCGAGGAAATGCTTACAGCCCAGCCGATAGTCTTGATCTTGGACGAGTTCCAGAAATGGTTCGACGGACTGCGCGACGAACCCGGCCCGGAGGGGAGGAAGTATAGAACTTGGGCGGAGAATTTCATTCAAAACCTTTCCGAGATCTCCAAAGAACGGCCTGACCTTTTAATACTAGTGGTTTCGGTCCTGAACAACAACACGGAGGCGTTTCGCCAGGTTCACAGAGTCGGCCCGGTTCTTATTGATTTTCGCGGGCCGACTGCCAAGCAGGATCGGCAGAAATTGGTACTCTACCGTCTTTTTGAAAACAGGGAGAACATACCAACCTCTGATATCAGGCATCTTACTGCCCCTTATGCAGCCGAGCGCTACCGCCTGCTCTTCTCCCACCTGCCGGAATCCGAGCGCGGGCGCGTCGCTGAGGAAGTGGTAGCCTGTTGGCCCTTCTCGCCAGAGCTGCTGGAGCTCTTGGAGGACCAGATACTGATGGCTGAGGCCGCTCAGGAGACCAGGGACCTCATCCGCATTTTGGCCCAGGTGTACCGGGCCAGGGGCGAAGAGGTGCCGATTATTACCCCGGCAGATTTCTTCGTTGACGATGACTCTTGTGGCGTCCAATCCCTACTTGATTCCATATCTGCCAGCGCACATCACGAGCGGCTACGGGAAATTGCCAGACGGAACCTAGAGGCCGTTAAAGCCACCAATACAGTGATACCTCATGCTCGGGAACTGGTGAGCGCGCTGTGGGTGCGATCCATGTCCCCCTGGTCAAACGCGGGCGGCACGCGCCAGGAACTCCACCTGGATATCACTCGCCACGAAGCTATCGATGACAATGCCTTCCAGGGCGAGATCGTACAATTGATAGAGAACAGTATTAACATCCACGGGGAGGAAAGCCCGGAGGGCCAGCTGCGGTTCGCTCTTGAAGAAAACCCGCGTTCGAGGGTGAGGGCAACGGCGAGGAATGACAGGTTTTGGCAGCCAGGTTCGGCCACCCAGGCGGGGCAGGTGCGTTACCCGGGCAAGGATATCGAACATATTCGTAATACGCTCCGCCATCTTCTTGTTCCGGCCGACCGCGAACCTCCTTCTAGGGTAATTGTCTTGGGCCCTGACTGGGCTAACGATCCCTGGGCCGACGTTGATGAGGCAGACAGGCCCGGCCGCTGGGAACGTCCAGTACTTATCCTCGTGCCCGATCCACTCCCGATAAGCGACGGGAGAATTCCCGAACTGGGAATGTGGTTGGTCCGGCATGTTTCCACCCGGCGCAATACCGTACGCTTTCTCCTCCCCGAGGCGGGAAGCAAGGGCCTGTATAAAGATGTGGAGCTCTTGTTTTGCGCCCGGTGTTCTTATCTTACCTCCATTGCCTGGAGAGATGACCCGAAGTATAGGGCGCTAAAAGACGAATTTGACAAACCGCTCAGGGAGGCCCTTAAGAGGCGCTTTGACCGTCTCGCGATCCTGAAGCGCTGGGACTACCGCAATCCCGAGCAGTGTATTTTTGAGGTGGAGCGCATTAATGCCCAAGGTGAGGAGATACCATCCGCAGTTGAAAAGAGGGTTACGGAGGACCTTTTTGATCCTGAGGCCTTTCAAGAGCTACTTATTCAGCGGGCCGGAGAATCGTTTCTCGTGGGCAAGCTCCTCGACGAGCTGGTCGAGCCTCCACCGGCCGAGTCTCGCGACGCCATTCCCTATTTAGGCGATATCAGGATTTACGAAGAGATTCTCAAGGCAGTGGCCCGGGGCAAGCTGGTGGTCAACGTCGGCGGCACCTGGGTAGGACGCCTGCCGGAACATGCCGACGACGAAGAGGCATTGCGCTACATCCGCTCAAAAGCGTTTTGCTCCGGGCTGGACATCCGCGCGGTACAATTAGGGCTCCCTTCCTCAGTAGGCGGGGCAACGGTAACGGCGCCGTCGGCCGGAACCGCGACCATATCACCGGAGCAGGAAGCATTGGTAATCAGAGAGACGGCCCCCCTACCCCCTGGTCAGGTCACCCAGTTGTCGCCCGCTGTTGCTGGGGCTGCTGTTGGAACGAGGCCCTCAGGTATACAGAAGACCTGTTTGACCGAAGAGCCGAACACCGGAATCAATCTTTGCGGTTACTTTGAGAAATGGTGTCTTTCACCCGAGCACACCCTGGATACGGTAAAGCTCGAGTTCCGCGGCCTTACGGTGCAACAGGTAAAACAAATCCTCCAGCGACTACCATCTTTCGCCCGGGCCTTACTAGAGGTTACCTATACGGAAGAAGGGAAAGACAATGGCCGCCTGTCCTTGGGTGGAGATAATTTTTGATTCCCCGTCAGCTTCAGAGGTGTGGAAAGCAATCTTCGGGCGGCTCAGAGACCTGGCCGTGGCCGGCCTAGCGCCTACAGAGCTTCACCACCAAACCGTGGCTGCAGACCGCCTGCTTGCGGAGAGTGCGTGGGAACTTTGGGTGGCGTACCAGAGGGAGGCTCTACGGACTTCTGAAGCGCTGCGTCAGTGGTGGTCCGCGCCTACGTCACTCGGCCGGGCTGTGCTTATCCTGGACGCCTTTTCCTTAAGGCAGCTTACCCCGCTCTTGGAGGGAGCCCAGGCCCGTGGCCTCTCGCCAACAAAGATAAGAGTAACGGGATCCGAAGTACCCTCGGACACCGACCAGTTTGCTGTGGCCCTGGGGGTGCCGGCCCGTCACCGGTTGGAGAATAACGGCGCCCCCGCAAGCTTCGTATTCCGTGACGGGCCGGTCTTCACCCATGTCCTCAGCATACCCTTTGAGGATAGCGCGGCGTACGTCCCGGCCGCGCCAAATGTCTTTATCTGGCATACTTGGCTGGACGATCTTATCCATGTGTACAGAAACTCACCCGAACAAATCGCCAGAGAAGCTTCGAGGGTTCTACGGAGCGAGGGTTTCTGGGCCTTTGTGGATCGCCTGCGGCAAGGAAGAAAGCTAGTCATTACGGCCGACCACGGGTACGCCGAAAGCCGGCTGTTTTCTAGCGAGGAAACCGACCCGGAGGTAGTCGAAGCGTTACGAGGTACTTTTGGTGCCTCCCGCTACAGCGTGGCCTCCGGGCCGTGGCCGGCCAGGTCCATGCCACCGGTAGTGCTAACCGAAAACAACTTCCATGTAGTTATGGGGCAGCGCAAATGGAAGGTCCAGGGCGGGTTTCCCCACCTGATCCACGGTGGACTCAGCCTTCTCGAAGTGGCGGTGCCGTTCGTGGAATTTCCCCCGCTTTGATGGGAGGGTGATCCGAAAATGCACGGAGCAAACGAGCCACCCAATCTGGGCAAGGCTGTGCGACTGCCCGTACCCGACTTTAACGATCCCCGGCGGCCCCCGGTCTGCCTGGAAGTAGACTTTCCCATTGCGCCTATCAACGCCCTCTCTAAGCTCGAGGGTAACGCCGGCAAACCCATTTACCAGATGTCAAAATGGTGGGCGCGGCGCCGTTCCAGCGTGTTCCGGAGTCTCTTGATCGCCGCTGCCACCCAGGCTCCCCAGGATCCGGCTCAGGCGGCGAAGCTGGTTTGGGATCACTACTACGCCAATCACCAGAAGGCCGGTTCCTTCAAGAAGTTACGGGTATTGGATATCTTCATGGGCGGTGGCACTACCCTGGTCGAGGGAGCGCGGCTGGGCTTCCACGTGGTGGGTGTGGACCTTAACCCGGTGGCCTGGTTTGTCACCAAGAATGAACTCGCCTGCAGCGACCCCGAACAAGTTAAGGCCTTCTTTGACCACATTGAAGCAGAGCTCAAGCCCCTCGTCCAGCCTTTTTATGTTACTACTTGCCCGCGCGGGCACCGGGGCCGCTGGATCGATACGGAAACCGGCAAAATTGCCGATGTGGCCCCCCTTAACCTCTCTCCGGAAGAGCGGAAGCGTTACCGCTGGGAGGGCCCCGAGGTTATCTACACCTTTTGGGCCAAGCACGGGCCGTGCCAGAGCCGGGATTGCGGCCACCGCACCCCGATTTTCAAAAACCCGGTTATAGCTGAGAAGAAATTGACCACTGCTTATATCGAAACGACCTGCCCTTCCTGCGGCCACACTTTTAACGTAGAACTGGGCGAGACCCGCCTGGCCCCCGGTGCCGAGCGAGTGGTGCTAGCTACTGAGCCGAGCTTTACCGAGACCACCCAGACTTTTGCCCGTTTGCTGCAAGACTATTCCAAGGGTAACGCCACGGAGCGGTTCGGCCGTGTACGGGAACTCCTTGCCCTTGTGGATCGCGAGCCGGGCCTGCGGTGCCCTAAATGCGGTGCCTTTTCCGGCAACCAGGTCAAGGAGGTCCTTTACCGCCATACCAGGGCGCGCCGGGTCAGCGATTTGAAGAAGCAAGACTTCGGTATCCGCACTCGCCCCGTCCACATGTACCTTTTAATTCATCCAGACTGGTTCCAGGGCGCCGGCGGTTGGGACCACGGGAGGGAAATGGGAGGCTACGCCGGGGCCGACCCGGAGGCGACCATCGCCTGGTTCGAGAAGCGGCTGGAAGGCCTGAGGCTTATTGAAGTGCGGGGCCGGATCAAGCTAACTGAAGAGGAGAGACTTGCCCAAGAGGAAGGAGCAGAAATTCCGGAGGACACCGGGGACGAAACAGAAGAAGAAACTGTCGACCGCAAACAATACGGCCTGCCGCGCGAAATCGTCCTTGCCGACGGCACCAGGATCCAGACACGAGTTGGCACAGTGCCGTCAAAGGCTACCTTTAGTTGCTATAACTGCGGACGGCAGCAGCCGATATTCGATAGTACAGCGGAATTCGGTAAAACCCAGCCTATCGCTGTTTACGCTCTGCAGTGCTACTGCCCGCAGTGCGAGGCGGAAGGGTATAACTACGGCGGGCGGTACTTCAAGGCTCCCGACGCCGAAGATCTGAGGCGCCTGGCTCAGGCGGAAAGGGAATGGGCGGCGCGCCGGGATACCGATTTGGCGGCTTACTGGCCGCGGCAAGAAATAGCTTACGGTGAGAGAACACACAAGAGGGACGCGCTGGACCGGTGGGGCTATACCCACTGGTGGAAGATGTTCAATCCCCGCCAGCTCCTGGTGCACGCCCAGCTCCTCCGGGCCATCACCGAAGCCCCGGAGGAAAAGTGGCCCCTAGATGTGCGCGAGCAGGCACTTGGTGCATTCCAGCAATACCTGCGGAACCAGAATATGTTTGCATTTTGGAATCCACAGCGTGATACGCCTGAACCGATGTTCTCGAATCCCAACTACCATCCCAAGCAGCAAGTAATTGAGAACTGTGTCTTTAATATACTTGGTCGCGGCAACTGGGTTTCATCTTCCCAAAAGGTGTTCCAGGCCGTGCAATGGTCATTAGACCCCTGGGAGTTATTTGTTGTTGGCGCGGCGGCAGGAGTCGATGGAAAAAAATCTGGGAAGGTCAAGCCTGGCGACCCGCTAAAGGGTATTGCCGCAGCCTATTGCGGGTCAGCTACCGACCTATCCATGTTCGGCCACGAGCCCTTCGACCTCGTCATTACTGATCCGCCCTTTGGAGACAACGTGTTCTACGCCGATCTGGCCGATTTCTTTTACGTCTGGCTCCGCATACCCCTCTTGAGGTGGTACGCGGGCCTGCCCGAGCGGGCTTACTTCGAGCCGGAGCGCACGCCCCACGCCCTGGAGGCGGTGGATAACTCCGTGGAGCACCCGGATGACCGGGAGGAATGGGAAAAGGAACCCTTCATTACCCGCGCCATCCTTGCTCAAGTGCGGGCGTTAACGGGCAATCCGGACTTGCAAGAGAAGGACCGCAACCCCCTTTACCGCCCCGAGCCATCCTCCGAATTCTACCAGCAAACCCTTATGGCCTGCTGGGCTGAGGCCAACCGCCTCCTTAAACCCGGGGGCCTCATGGCTTTTACCTTCCACCACAATGAGGATGAGACCTGGGTAAATGTCCTGGAGGCCCTATTCGGCGCGGGGTTCATCTTGGTTGCCACATACCCGATACGTAGCGACGAGACCAAGGGCGAACGGGCGCAGTTTGGTAGCCAGAAAATCGAGTACGACATCATCCACGTCTGCCGCAAGCGTCTCGAACCCCCGCAACCGGTAAGCTGGGCCCGGATGCGACGCTGGGTGAAGGAGGAAACCGCGCGACTCAAAGAGCTGCTTGAGCACTCCCACGGCAAGGGGCTATCGGAAGCAGATCTACGCGTAGTTCTGCGCGGCAAGGCGCTGGAGTTTTACAGCCGTCACTACGGCCAGGTGTATAAGGGCGAGGGCCAGGTGCTTACCGTCCGGGAGGCCCTCCTGGGCATCAACCAGCTACTCGATGACCTGCTTCACGGTGAAGGCGACAACGGTAGGCGCCGCCCGCCCGACATGGCCGAGCCCGCCACCCGGCTCTTTCTATACATCTTCCAGGGGCGCACATCCCTTGCGCGGGACGACCTGCATAAAATGTTGCGCGGCACCGGCGTGTCCCAGGATGACCTCGAGGCGAGGGGGTGGATAAGGTCTGCAGGAACTACGGTGCATGTGGTACCCATCGCCGAGCGCTTCCGCTATTTCACCGCACCGGGCCGCAACCGCAAGGTAATTAAGACGGACCTTGATCAGGCCCATTTCCTTATTGGGGCGGCGCAGCCCGGTAGCGGGGTCAATGTCATCGATGAACTCGACCGGCATACTTTTCAGCTCAAGAAGGCCGTAGATGCCATCCTGGAATGGTACGCCGAGACCGACCCGGACGCCGACATCCGCCAGGCTGCACGCCTGGCCCTTGACCTGATTCGTCACTGGCGGGCCAGACCAACCAGGAATGAGGGGGTCCGTCAGATGACGCTGTTTGACCGTTTGGAAGCGGAGGAAGTGCCATGAGGGAGATGTCCAGCAGTGCATGGCTACGGCGCGGATCTAGCGTGGTCTTTGATAAGTATATTCTCGGTCGTCTGATCGAGGCCGCCAGTCTGGTTTCGCTTCGGCAGGCGCTGGGGTGGTTGAAGGCATGGCCGGTCGAGCCCCCGGGTGGAAGGAACACCTTGCTCGTCAGCGGCCTGGAAACCGTTCTGGAAGTGCTGGACCCGGCGGACGCGGAGGCCTTCCTGCGCAAGCGGGTCAAGCCCTTGATCCTAGAGTTCCAGTACCGGTGGGAGCAGTGCGGCCTCGTGTTTGGGTTTGCCGCCCCGGAGCGTTCCTTCGAAGTCACGGTTGCCGACGAAGAAGTTTTGTTCGTGAGACGGGACGGCGAGCGAGTTCATCTTTCCTTTGCCCTTTGGGACGGCAGCGCTACCCTGGACGTTACCCGATTGGTGCGCGAGGAGGCTCAAACTGGTAGACGGTTTACGGTGGGATACCATGTTGCCAGGATCTCTTGAGCAATTGCAGCCGGGGAAGAAGGTAATGCACCCGGATCTGGGTGAAGGTGTCATCATCGCCCTCGAGCCTACCGGGTTCGCCCGCGTATTTTTCCGCTCCCTCGGCGAGCGCCGGGTATCGGCAGAGGACCTTCGGGAGGTGGAAAGCTGGGCCGACCGGGTGATATCCGGGCTACGACCGGTCACACCCGACGCCCTAGAGCGGTTATGGTTGGCAGTTGAGGCCGTGGAACTGCCGCTTCTGGAGAGCGTTGCCACCTTGACCGCAGCCAAAGTGGACCTGCTGCCGCACCAGATAGTTCTGGTTCACCGCATTGCCAATGCCCAACCCCGGCGGTTTCTTATTGCCGACGAGGTGGGGTTAGGGAAAACCATCGAAACCGCCCTGATTTTACGGGAACTGGCTTTTCGCGGCGAACTCAGGCGGGCGCTGGTTATTGTGCCGGCCGGCCTTGTAGACAACTGGGAGCAAGAACTAAACCAAGTCTTTGATCTGGATTTTGAGGTGTTCGGCGCCGAAGGGGACGTTACGGACCGGAAGTCAAATGCCTTTGCCAGGCATAACCGCCTTATTGTTTCGATCGACACTCTAAAAAGACGTGACCGCGTCAGGCGCCTTCTGGAAGCGCCTCCGTGGGATGTGGTGGTGTTCGATGAGGCACATCACCTGAGTGCTTACCGGAACGGTAGGAAGGTCAGGAAAACCGAGAACTTTAAGTTGGCCGAAGCCCTCCGGGATCGCTGCCGCGACCTTCTGCTACTGTCCGCCACTCCGCATCAGGGCGATCATTTTCGCTTCTGGATGCTTATACGGCTTTTAAACCCTACTTTGTTTGAAGACGAAAGGGATATGGTAGAGAACCGCCACCGCTTGAACGCAGTGGTAATCCGTCGCACCAAGGCTGAGGCCTGCGCGGCCGACGGAAGCCCGCTTTTCGCCCGGCGGGTGGTATACACCCAGGGTTTCACCCTTTCCGTGCCCGAGCGGGCTTTCTACGGTGCCCTGCTGGACTACCTGCGCGAAGGGTATAGTCTGGCCGCCAAGCAAGGGAACCAAGGGCGGGCGCTCGGGTTTGTGATGACGGTTTTCCAAAAGATAGCGGCGAGCAGTTTCGCTGCCGTCAAAGCCACCCTCAAGAGGCGCCTGTTGATGCTTACGATCCAGGAGGCCATTGAACGAGATGAACTCTTGGACGTGGACGGCCGCGATCGGGCCTTGCAGGAGGCTCGGGCCCTCATCCGGGAGATGCATGGGCTTCCCGACGATGCGGTGGGACGGGCCCAGGCGGATCAACTTCTCGCGGAGGCCCGGGTCCAACTGCTAAAGAAGTGGAGGGAGGCAGTGGCCTTTGCGTCGGCCGCTGAATCCTACGATGCCTCTGAGACTGCGGTCGCAGCAAGCGAAGAATCAGCCGCCGCGATGGTTACTGCGGCCCTGCCTAGGGAAAGGCAAAAAATTCGGGACCTTCTGCAGAAGATTCCGGCCGGTACGGAAACCAAAACTGCTGTGTTGCTTAATGCTTTGAAGCAACTATGGCACATCAACCCGAGCGAAAAGGTCATCGTCTTTGCCACCTATCTGGGTAGTATAGAGGCGTTGAAAGACGCCATTGAGAAGGCATTCCCCGACAAAGGAGTAGAAGTCCTCAAAGGTGGTGACCACGGTGCAAAGCTGGCGGCCCAGCGCCGCTTCCGTCGCCAGGATGGACCGAAGGTACTTCTGTGCACGGCCGCGGGCCGCGAAGGAATTAACCTGCAGTTCGCCAGGGTACTTTTCAACTACGATCTGCCCTGGAATCCGATGGATCTTGAGCAACGCATCGGCCGCATTCACCGTTACGGGCAGATGCACACTGCCCAGGTATACAATTTAGTAGCCACTGATACCATCGAAGGCCGCATTTTCTTGCTATTGGAGGAGAAACTTCAGGAGATTGCCAAAACCCTAGGGAAAATTGATGAGCAGGGCCAGATCGCCGAGGATTTTCGGGCTCAGGTTCTCGGGCAGCTAAGCAGCCGCCTAAGTTACGATCAACTTTACCGGGAAGCGATCCTTGATCCCTCGCTTGAACGGAGCCGGAGGGAACTCGAAGTTGCTCTGGCCAATGCCAATCTGGCCCGGGAAGTGGTCTTCGAGCTATTTCAGGACCTCGAGAAGTTCGACCTCAGCCAATATAAGAACATTGAAGACAAAGGGCACGGTATGCGCCGGCTGGTGGCATTTGCCCAGCGGGCGGCTCGTGTGGACGGCGGCGAATTTCGCCAGCTTGAAGAAGGGATTTATGAGTTGGTCCAACCCGGTAAAGAAGGGAAACTGCTGTTCACGACTGATCGCACGAAGGCTTTGCAACGCGATGACCTTCACCTTCTCGGTCTTGAGCACCCTGTTATCAAGGTGTGGCTTAACAAATATTCTTCCCTTCTACCCGAGCAGCGGGCTCTAATCGGGAACTTGGAAGGCAACAGTGAGGCGACGGGTTTGGTCACCGTGTGGCACGTAACGGTTCAAGGCAAGGATGGCCGGATAACTCAAAGGATAGTTAGGTTAGGCATCAGTGCGGACGGTGAGCGGACTCCGTACCTGGAGCGGCTCGCCAAGGATGTTATGGCACTGCATGCCTCCCGTCCGCAAACTCGTCTTAGCTCGGCGGTAATCGCCGGTCTCATCAACAACCGGGCGGCGGAGTTACTGCACCGAGAGCTGGTTTATTCGGGACTGCTGTCAGCAGGGAGTTCCTATACGTCTCGCCTCCTCGCCTGCCTAGTGGTGGAACCTTTAAGGTAGGAGGAAAATGCATTTCATTGTACAATTCCAGTGGTATCCCTCTTCTCCGTTTCTAGACTGTCTTCACTGCTGGATAATTTGGGGTCTACCTCTATAGTCTTTCTTGTACCTCAAGGTGGCCAAGGGTAGCCCCAGGCGAGCTATTATATCTCTGAGTAACGGTAGATCACGTTCATCCAATTCCTCTTCCACCGTCACTTTTTCAACCTTAATGTGAGCATTCATTGCGGTAAACCTAGTACTCCTTTTGCAGCACCATTTTTTCAGCACCAATACATAAATGCTATGAAGATCGAGTGGCTAAAAATCTTAAGGCTACAGGGCTAAATATGGCTCTACACCACGATTTCAAGACTGTAAATAATCTTTAAGAAACAATATGGTAAGTGGGCCTATCTGTCGGGGTAAATTCAGATCGTTGGTGAGAAATAGGGTAGCTTGGCTTTCGATTGCTGTGGCTAACTGTATGGCACCGGGTATGCGTACACGGTATTCGGCCCGGATCTCTGCACAGCGGACGGTATCTATGCCCGTGTTAAGGTGGAAGTAACCGCTTGAAATCTCCCTTGTTCTAAAGGGCTAAAAACGTCTTCCCTAAGTATTGTTGCCGCAGGAGCCGCCTCCAGGTAGTGAACAAAGCAGTTGGTATCAAGTGCAATTTTTTATGACTGCGAACAACTTGGGCTAATTCTCCCATGAATCCCGCTCCTTCTTAACATAGCTGTCAGGGTCTACCCCGTTCCATATATCGCGGTGGAGGCCTAGGAGGTGATCGGCGTAACTCTTCGGCTTAGGGATTATTACTATTGTGTTTCCTATTTTTTGAACTAAAACTTCGTCCCCTCCGGACAGGTTGAGGCTTTTCCGGATTTTATAAGGCAAAACCATTTGGCACCTGGTTCCGAGTTTTAGTGTTTCCATAATGATATCCTCAGACATTAGACAAAAACCTCCTACACAGTAGAAATCTTTATGTAATCTTATTTTAACGTATGAAAAAAGGACATTCCAATATTTAATCCATTTGAGAAGCTCTCAAGTGGAGCAGGTAATTTCGTGCTCCCCATCTCTTCTAAAGCCCAAGACTTTCCGCTCTGGTGACCAGGGGATTTGTACGTTGAGCCTATTATAGGAGTGGACAAAGATGAACCTGTTTAATTTTGAGAAATGGTCCCGTTGCTTCAATATGCCGACGATTCTAGTGGATACATAGGCAGTGTAATTGAGATTGGCCCAGGCAGGCGGGAAAGATCAAGCCCGCCAGGTCATCTCCCAGCTCCTAACAACTTATACCAGAAAGCCTGCCTTCAAAGAAGAGCTCCTGAAATTGAAGGTTTAGCTATATGCCGTGGCGTTTTTCATTTGCAGCCTGGCCCCTCCAATGACCGTCTTTGCCTTTATGCGTCAACTCTCCCAAGCCCTCCTCCCGGCAGGCTTTTTAACCACCATCTCCATACCGGCAAAACTGGAGGATAACCCCCGCCACCCCTTCTCCGGCGCTTTCAGTTAGTGATGTTAAGCGTAATGCCCTTACTGCATCGACCCTGTCATTCACCGGGAAAACAAAAAAGCAGGGCACCTCGCAAGCCGCAGTCCTGCCGAGGAGCCCCTGCCTTACCCGGATACGCCTGTTGTTGACGCAAGCACAGGAGGTTGGCTCCATGCCACCCTCTTTTTTTCATCCCTTCGCTTCGGAAGGACTGGTAAAACTTAACCCGTTTCACCTGATCCCAGAATTTCGCCTATTCTAAACCGTATTGTTCCCGGACCAGTGGCAGCAGACCTACTTTATCCAACCGGTCTACCGGTACCCGGAAAGTGGCCGTCACCACACCAGGAAGTCTCCCGATTTCGATCGCCCCGGTAATAGTTGCCCGGTTCTTCACTTCTGGTATAGACATATCAAACAGTCTGGCGGCCCGTTCAAGAGCATTTTCAGTCGCCGCATTTAAATTCGGTCCGGTGCCAATTACGGAAACTGGAGCCGTCTCTTCGATCCGGTCTAATCCCCACCGTTGGGCTTCCCGTAGGGCAATTTCTTTCTCTGCTACACTCAAGGGGCGTGCTAAATATGGGAGGTCTTCAGGGACTGGGAGGAGAACTGGGCCCTCAAGTGTTAGTCCTTTAATTACTTCAACTTGTAATGTTACTACACCTGAGACGTCGCAAGTATGCCCTGCGATTTCACCATCTCCCTGCAGGGCATGCATATCTCCCATATACACGCCTCCTCCTCGAACTTTAACAGGGCAAATCAGAATGGCTCCCTCCCGCACACGATTGATGTCCATATGGCCATCCGTGCGGGCCTGGGTCAACTGCTCGGGTGTTAGAGCATACTCGTGGGGGGCTCCGATCAAAAACGTCCCAAAGTCACCCGCATTATGCGAATCCGGTATCGGAACGGAAGGCGTGGTTCCTAATTGGCCCAAGAACGGGCGCATCCTGGCCACGGTTCCTACCAAGTCGCTCGGAGCGAATGTAACAATAGGGTTTTGTTGGGAGTTTCCCGGGATTGCCATGTAATAGCGCCCGGCACTAGCGATACGGCCTGCCGCTTCGCGGTGAAGAGTTACACCCAGTTGGTGTCGGTGATCGAATGCTATGGTATATCCGTGGGTGAATACAAACGGCGAGGCTTCTGCCCCGCAATGTACGCATCGTACAGCCTCCGGCCCGGTTCCCACAACATGCGTTTCAGGGTATAATGCACCGCACCCCGGACAGCGGCCTGCAACGTATGGGTCCCCCAAAAATCTACCTTCTATAGCCCGATCGTTCCCAGAAGCTGTCACTGTAGAGGTTACCCGGATGGAGAGGATGCGAATGACAATGGCATCGCCCACCTCTGCTCCTTCCACGTAGACCGGTTGCGTTACTTCATGACCGCCTCGGATGCTTGGAGTGATCATTGGTCCCCAACACCCTGGAGCCGTATGGGCTACGATGTAACCCTTGTCACGCACAGGACCCAACATCGGTTGAGAAGGATCCAAGACACCATTGGTAAAGGTGTTGACGAATACCATTTCCTGTGCCGCTGAACATTCCATAGATTTAGCCCCTTTCTTAAAAAATAGTGGGTATACAATTAAAGGGAAGGAAAAGCGTTCCAAGTAATATCGTACCATAAGCCAGCAAATCTCTCAATTCTCAGGCCGACTGTGAGGCTGCCAAGTGAAGTTAGGTATGTTTTCGGGTTCCAGAAAAAAGGATTTAAGCGATAGAGAGCGAAAAACAACGTGGACGGCAGCTATACTGCGGCTTGGTCTGGCACGCTGACGGCAACGTGGCGTTAAACATAATTCGCAAGGGCTCCTCGAAGGGGCACGATCTCACGATCTTCCCTAAGTATTGTTGCCGCAGGAGCCGCCTCCAGGTAGTAAACAAAAGCCCCAGTAAAATCCTCAACCTGTCTTCCACAGCTTCCATAGTTTCGGGTCTAATTCTTCCCCGGCGTTCTATAAGCCTCTCCTTGAATACAGACCTAGCGTCCTCGCATTTGACGAAACCAAAACCGACTTCACCCCGCCCTCGGGCGGCGCTAACTTCACGTAAATTTGTCACTACCGTCCCGGCCGATCCATGATTAAAAGGGGCCCTGCGGCAACCAACATACTTCCCCATTGCTTTCCAGCCTATTCCATCCGTCACCGCCGAATTAAGTACATACCATGTAGCCCAGCATGGGATACTAGACTTAGAAAGGGGGAATCACATGTTCAAGCACGATAAGAATCTGCTAGAAATGGTACGTGTGGAACGGCCGAACCCAAACTACGCGGCGCTTTTGCAGGAGCAGATTGGGGGCCCCCACGGTGAGCTGAAAGCAGGGTTACAATACCTGGCCCAAAGTTTTCGCATCCAAGATCCGGCTATCAAGGATATTTTCCTTGACATCGCCGCGGAGGAACTCAGTCACCTGGAAATGGTATGTACGGCAGTCAACCTCTTGAACGGCCATGAACCTCAGGCCATGAACGCCACCATCGGCAATGTTCAGGCGCATGTAACCACCGGACTCAATCCCTTTTACAGCAACGCCTCCGGTCAGGTGTGGACCGCGTCCTATATCGAAGCCACCGGTGACCTGCCCGCTGACCTGCTTTCCAACATCGCTGCTGAACAACGCGCCAAGGTTGTTTATGAATATCTGCACCGGCAAATCGCGGACCGGTATGTGCGGCAGATGATCGATTTCTTGTTGAACAGAGAAGAGGCGCACAACACCATGTTCCGGGAATGCTTCCAGAAGGTTCAGGGCACCGGCTCCACCCGGGACTGGGGTGTGGACAAGGACGCCCGTCTCGTTTTTAACCTGTCTACACCCGGCCAATATGTGGGTTCCTCCCTGCATAACCCCCAACCTCCGTCCTTTGCCGAGCCCCAAATCCCGCCCCAATAATATAAATTATGGTTGGGAGCGGCCTTTGTCCAAAAATACTATAAAGGCAATATCGTTAAACCACAACAGGGAAGCGGCACCGCCTCCCTGTTCTATTTTATCACCTCTGGCTTAGCTTGGTAAGTTCGACTCTTTTACCGGATAGGGATATGGGGCCACAAACAAGCCCACCTTCTTTATTCCTTAAGTTCGTGTCTCATACGTTCAAATTCCTTGTTCAAATTCCTCCCTAGTGATTTCGCCGGAGTACCTACGTTTCAGGATGTCTTAAAGCAGCGCATTATGCCCGAAAGGTTCCAGTAGGCTAGGTAGGCACCCCACCAGCCTAAGCTTCCCCCCTGGCTTCTTCCTGAGCTAAGAAAGCCAGACAGAGGCCAAAGCAACCAGCGAGCATCATATTACCATAGGGTACAGCTTCGTAGTAGCCCAGCCCACGGGCCCGCTCCCGCTGGGGACCGATGACTGCTACCCTCCGGTACTGTTCTTGAGGCCGGAAATGGGGACCAATAAAACACCCGTGACCCCCATCATTAAATACCTCTTCGTGGGTAAGCTGGCCCTCCTGTAATCCCTCGACCAGGCTAGCCAGCCTCTCTTCATCCACCATGGCAGTGTGATGCTCAAACAGGCCCCGCACCCTCTGACCTTTAAGCAGGACACCTAGAGTATGTTGGTTGCCCAGGTTTAAAATTGTAACACCGTCCTCAGCCCATGCGCGTACCCGGGGATCGGCCAAGGCTCCCCAGACGGCCGCTGCACAGGTATCCATCACTAGCACTTCATACCCGGCTGGAGCAGAATCCCGGATGGCTACTAGGCGGGTGAAATAAGAAGGCGGCTCCCGGTATAGGAGTTCCTGGATATGGCCTCCTGCCTCCACAAAGTCCCTCCAGTATTGAAACCGGAAGGCGCGGTTGCTTACCCCTTTTGGTGCTTCACCGTGGTCCTGGGCAGCTACCAGTACTAAAGGGGGAAGTTCTACTTGATAAGGCCTAAGGAGAGCAGCCAGACGCGCAAGATCCAGGTCCCGGGTTTCCACCACAACCGCTTCCTTATCCGGCTTTTCCCCTACCCGAATGCCTAAGCTTCGAACCACTTCTAAACTGTTATGCACGGTCTTAGCAGCCTGGGGTTCGGCGTACACAGGCAGACCCTGCTTAAGGTGGCTCCTCAAAGCTTCGACTATCGCACCGCCGCCCATAATAGTACCTTTAAGCCATAAAGGCCTCCTTCTAGCAGTAGCTTCTTTTACCTGCCGGGCGGCTACCACAGTAGGGGAAGGGAGCACCAGTTGCACGCATCCTTCCACCGGGAAACCGGGAGTATACAGGAAGATATCCTGGGTACCGCCCCCTATATCTATAGCCAGCACCGGCCGGGATAAAAGTGCTTCGCTCCTTATTTCGCGGTACACTTGAAAGCCTCCCACTTCATATGTGTGACAAACCTCAGGCCTGGCTCTCCGCCAGGCTACCGGGCACATCTGCCAGGAATAACATATTATGTAATACAAACAGGAGGTGTTTTCTAAACATGGCCATCCAGGAACGACAGCTAGAAAACAACTGGTATTATGTTCCCGATCCTCCGGGGCTAGCTTCTTTACGCAGCCACGGCCGTCTGTTAAGATATATCCTACCCTTCTGGTTCGGCGTCACCGAGACAGGAAGCCTCGTGGATCAAGCCGACACCGAAGGCCTGGCGGCTATCCGGCAATTTAATCTCCCTGTGCTGGCCATAGTCCATAACTATTCCAGTCCCCAGTACGGCCCCCTGATACACCGCTTGTTGACTACGCCAAGCTTGCGCCAGACCTTGGTAAACAGTATCTTAACCCTCATGTACCGCTGGGGTTTCGCCGGCGTCAATATCGATTTTGAATTTGTGCCTCCGGAGGATCGTGCCTCCTTGACCGGGTTTATGCGCCAACTCTCCCAAGCCCTCCGCCCGGCAGGCTTTTTAACCACCATCTCCGTACCGGCAGAACTGGAGGATAACCCCCGCCACCCCTTCTCGGGCGCCTTTAGTTACCCGGAACTGGGAGCCCTTAGTGACCAGGTCTATATTCTGGCTTACGACGAACATTTCGGTACACCGGGCCCTATCGCTTCCCTGGGTTTTGTTCGCCGGGTGCTGGACTACGCTGTAAGCGTTATCCCCCGCGAAAAAATACGCCTCGGTATGGCTGTTTATGGTTACGACTGGGCTGAAGGAGCGCCCACTCCCGTAACCCTCTCCCATAGCCAAGCTTTAGAGCTTGCCCGCCGCGTGGGCGCAACTATTTATTATGACCAGGCGGCCCAGGAATCCACCTTTAGCTATGTAGAAGATAATATTCCCCATGTAGTATGGTTTGAAGATGTGCGGAGCTTTAGCGCAAAGCTGGGGCTGGTGCGGGAGTACGACCTTCCTGGCATCGGTGTCTGGCGCCTAGGGCTAGAAGACCCGCGCATCTGGGAACTGCGAGCCGGGGGTAAAGGCTAGTAACTACCTCCTCCGTCTTTAGTGTACTTCATAATAACCAGTATCCAACTTGCCAAACCTCAGCTAATTCCAGGGCCAAACGGCCATTTTACATTTAGTTTTAATCCAGGTATAGACAGTATTGTCCCAGCCGCCGGTCCATCCTGCGTGAAATCTTCCTCCTGCCCCGAATAATGGCCAAAAAAATCAAACTTAGGGCCAGTAGTATGACTGCTCCGGTTAGGATAAACCGCATCTTGCAGTCGGACCGCCAAACCGTTAGGGGGGTACTGGCTCCCGCCGTCCCCCCCAAGTACGGCTTGACGAAACAAAGGACCACAGAAGTTATCGGGCCCTTCCTCTCTATAATACACTGGTTGCTTGAGGAAGAAAAGCAGCCCTACTCCAACAGCGTCACCCGGCCGGGCGAATTTTTGAACTACACTTTAAGAATGTATGCTTAACCCGTGGACTGCCTCCGCCGCCTCCATTACAGCTTCGGAAAGGGTGGGGTGGGCGTGGATACAATCCGCCAGCTCCCGGGCCTTAATTCCCTGGGTTACGGCAAGTGTCGCTTCAGCAATAAGCTCCGTAGCATGGGGACCCATGATGTGAACCCCTAGAACCCGATCATTGGAGGCATCAGCCACTATCTTAACCAAACCCTCTGTTTCTCCACTGGCCACTGCTTTACCGCTGGCTAGGAATAAAAATTTGCCTACTTTAACCTTAAATCCGCGCCTTTCCGCTTCCTCTTGGGTAAGGCCTACGGTGGCAATCTCCGGGGAGGTAAAAATGCAACTGGGCACAGCATCATAATTTACCTTCGTCGGACGCCCAAGTATAGTTTGTACAGCCGCAATACCCTGGGCCGAGGCCACATGGGCCAGCTGCATTATACCCGTTACATCTCCTATGGCGTACACGCCCTCTACGTTAGTGCGCAGGTAATCATCCACCGCAATTTCCCCTTTTGGCCCGAGGGCTACTCCCACCTTTTCCAGCCCCAGTCCTTGGGTGTTAAACTTCCGACCGATGGAAACCAGCACTTTATTAGCAACCAAGGTTTCGCCGCTGGACAGGATTACCTTAACCTGTTCACCTTCCTCCTCTACTGCTGTAACCCGGCCTTGGGTTTTAACCTCTACACCGGCCTTGTTGAGCAGCATCTGGTAGCGGCGCGATAGCTCGCTGTCGATCATAGGCAAAATGGAGGGCAGTAGCTCCACTATGGTTACTTTCACACCCAAGGTATTAAATAGGGTCGCAAATTCGCACCCTATAACGCCGCCACCGATAACAATTATACTCTCGGGTAAGCTATCCCAGGCCAGCGCTTCAGTACTAGTTACCACAGTTCTACCGTTGTAACCGAGGTCTGGGAATATAGCTGGTTCTGACCCGGTGGCGAGGATAATATTCTCTGCCTCTATCTCCCGGACCCCATCGGGACCGGTGACTGCCACCCGGTGGGGGCCGGTGAGATAACCTGTGCCAGGGAATAGATCCACCTTGTTCTTTTTAAATAAGTAGCTAATACCCTGCCGCAGTTGTTTCACCACCGTGTCCTTGCGGGCTACCAGACGGCTATAATCAACCCGGTAACCTTGTACCTGTATCCCAAAGGAGCCCGCCCTCTTTATGGCTTCCACTAAGGATGCTCCGGCCAGGAGGGCCTTAGTCGGGATACACCCGCGGTTTAGACAAGTACCGCCTAAAGCATCTTGCTCGATTACCGTCACCTTGGCTCCCAGCTGAGCTGCCCGGATAGCTGCCACGTAGCCACCCGGGCCCGCCCCCAGAATAGCGATTTGATACTTCAAGGAAACCACTCCTCCGGTTTAAATACAGTTTTTTATTGCAAGAGCTATGCTGCAGCGCATTAACCGGGAGGCCATGGCTTACCTCTTCGGTCGGTGTACTCCAAAAGGGCAGCGCAGGCGCGCTGCCCTTTTTCTCGTATAAGAAACGGGTTCCACGCTGCAGATTTTCCTCTTAAAGGGTCCGCCCTTCCGCCCCCAAGAGGGCTTCGGGTCGGGAAAGAAGTTCCGCCAGCCGGGCCAGGAACCGGGCCGCAGGTGCACCGTTGATCACTCGGTGGTCCACAGTAAGGCTGAGGGTTAGAATATGCGCCGGGCGGACGTTACCACCCTCCAGGACCGGCCGCTCCACCGTTCGCCCGACACCCAGGATTGCCGGCTGGGGCGGATAGAGCACCGGGGTGAAGAAATCGATACCATAAGTGCCCAGGTTCGTAACCGTAAAAGTGCCACCCTGGAGCTCCTCGGGCCGGATACGGCCCTGTAGCACCGCCTCGGTGAGCCGACGCCGCTCGGCAGCCAGTTCGTCCAGGCTTAGGTTCTGGGCGTTTCGAATCACCGGCACCAGCAGGTCATCGCCGCGGGCGACGGCGAACCCCAGGTGCACCGCGGCAGGCAGGACCAGCTCCTCCCCCTCCAGAACGGCCTGGAATTCAGGGTGTTCTAAAAGCGCCAGGACCACGGCCCGATGAATAAGATCCGTCATGGTAACCGGTGAACCCGCCCTCCTCAGCTCTGCCCGGAGTGCGGTCAAGGCGCTGACATCGACCTCCCGCCCCACCGTGAACTGGGCGGTTTCTCGCAGGCTCTGGAGCATTCGCGCACCGACCAGGCGCTGGGTAGGCGTCAGGGGCACCCGCCGGGGGCTGGTATCTGCCTCGGTGGTACCTCCAAATGCTCCGGGGATCGCGGCCGGCGCGGCTGGGCCAGCGCCAGTTAGCTCATTACCCGCCGCCCCCGTGGAACGGCGAGCAAAGGCCTGCACATCCTCCTCGGTGATGCGGCCGCCCGGCCCGGAACCCGGTACTGCCTCCAACGGGATCCCCAACTCGCGAGCCAGCCGCCGGGCCGCCGGGGTGGCCCGTACCTCCCCCGTCTCCTTACCGGTGGCCTGAGGTTCCACTGTAGTCCGGGATCTCTGATCCGTCTCACCGTGGATATAGGACGCTTCCTCTGGCGTACGGGCCGGGGGCGGTGCGGATTCGCTACCCCCGGCCTCCGCCATAGCCTCTTCTTCGATGAGGCAGAGCGGTTGCCCGACCCTTACCACCTGCCCCTGAGGGCAGAGGATTTTAGTTAGCACCCCACTCACCGGGGAATTAACTTCGAACGTCACTTTTTCGAACTGGACTTCCAACAGCAGTTCGCCTGCCTGCACCGGCTGACCCTCGTCCTTGAACCAATTCACAACGAATCCATCCATTTCAGGGACTGCGACATCGGCGGGCAGGCGGAACTCGTATGGCATGGGGTATCACTCCTCAAGCACGGGAATTATGGCTCAGGACCTGAGCAATTCCTTAACCGCTGCTACAATTTTGGGAGCCAGAGGTAAGACGAACTGTTCCAGCGGCCGCGAATACGGGATAGGGACGTCCGGCACGGCCAGTCGCTTGACCGGCGCCTCTAGGTAGTCAAAAGCGTGCTCAGCGACGGTGGCGGCTACTTCACCGCTCATGCCGTAGCTCAGGTAGTCCTCGTCCACTACCAGCAGCCGGCGGGTTTTCTTCACGGAATTGATAATGGCCTCCCGGTCCAGCGGTACCAAGGTCCGGAGGTCCAGCACTTCGACGCTGATACCCTCCTTCTCCAGCTCCCTAGCGGCCTCCAAGGCCTGGTAGACGCCCATGGACACGCTGACAATGGTAACGTCCTTCCCCTCCCGTTTCACGTCTGCCTTGCCGAACGGGACCATATAGGGCTCCTCCGGGACCGGGCCGGTGCTGTCCTTGATAAGGGTCATCCAGCCCAGCCCCAGCAGGCCCTTGTGGAACATGTAGATTACCGGGTTATCGTCCCGGATGGCTGAAATCATCAGCCCCTTGGCATCGTAGGGAGTGGACGGGATAACCACCTTGAGCCCGGGCAAGTGGGCGAAAGTCCCCCACAGGCACTGGGAGTGCTGACCCGCGTCGTTGTAACCGCCGCCCACCGCCGTCAGCAACACCAAGGGTACCCGGACGTTTCCGGCCGAGAAGTACGTGTTCTTGGCGATGTGGTTATAGATCTGATCCATGCAAACTCCGAAGAAGTCCACAAACATCAGCTCGACGATGGGACGCATTCCCTCCATGGCGGCTCCCAGGGCCGCACCAATGAAGCCGGTTTCAGAAATGGGGGTGTCGATAATTCTGTCCGGCCCGAACTTTTCATAAAGCCCAGTCGTGGCACCGAAGATGCCACCATACACACCCACATCCTCGCCCATTACGAAGACCCTCGGATCTCGTTCCATCTCCAGACTGATGGCCTCGGCGATCGCCTTGGCCATGGTGAGCTTTCGCGTGGTGGTCACCGACACAACCTTCTCCTCCTTCACTGTGCTAGTCCCAACCGAAAGCAGAACCGGCGCTACTCGACGAAAACGTGGAGCAGGGCTTCTTCCGGTGCCGGGTAGGGGGACTCTCGGGCGAACGTGAAGGCGTCCTCCACCCGCCGCCGAGCCTCAACGTCCAGTTGGTCGAGTTCTGCCTCCCTGGCGATGCCGCTCTCCAGGAGGTGGCTGCGGAACCGCTTGATCGGGTCGTTCTGCCGGAGGCGTGGAACCTCGTCCTTCGGCCGGTAGACCTCAGGATCGCCCTGGAAGTGCCCGAATAAGCGGTCGGTCTTGACCTCGATCAGCGTTGGTCCCTCACCCCGGCGGGCACGGGCCACCGCCTCGCCAGCGGCCTCGTAAACGGCCAAGACGTCGTTCTCTCCCACGTAGACTCCGGGCATGCCATATGCGACGGCGCGGTCAGCGTTCCGGCTGATGGCCGTGGATTTGTGTTTCGGTACCGAAATTGCCCAGCTGTTGTCCTCGCACACGAACACTACGGGCAGCCTCCAGAGGGCGGCGAGGTTAAGCCCCTCGTGGAAGGCACCCTGATTCGCGGCACCATCACCGAAGAAGGCCACAGCTACCCGTTCCTCCTTGCGCATCTTGAAGGCCAGGGCCGCCCCCACTGCCTGAGGAATGCTGGCACCGATGATGCCGCTGCACCCGAAGTGCGCGTCAGGGTCAAAGAGGTGCATGTGACCGCCCTTTCCACGCCCCAGACCGGTGGCCTTACCGAAGATTTCCGCGGTCATGCGCCGGAGGTCCACGCCCTTGGCAATGGCGAAGTGGTGCGGCCGGTGGGTGCCGACCACGGCGTCATCCTTACGCAGGTGCGCGCATACTCCTACAGCCACCGGCTCCTGGCCCGCGGCCAGGTGCATCTCCCCGGGGACCGGGCCCACTGCGATGTTAAAGACCGGGTGCTTCCCCTCCTGGTAGGCCTCCGCCATGGTTTCTTCATACAACCGGATAGTGACTATGTCGAGGTACATGCGCAAGAGGGTTTCTTTGGGAATGTTCATGCTTCATCACTCCTACCGGACACAAATTGCCAGATTTCTCGTACTATGCCACTAGCCCGTACGAAGTCGCTGCTGAATACATCTCTTGTGTTCTCTTAGATAGGCACGACCAGCCCAACTGATCCTGCCTAGATTACTGCAGTGCTTTCTTTCTTCAGGAATTGCTAAGCTAAAATTAGTTGACTTACATCCTTGGGGGTTGTACACAGCAGCGACCCATCAAAATGCTCTCGATAGGTTTAGAATCCCCCGTTTTGTGCTTGTCGATACTATAAAAAATCATTTGAATAAGTTTGAGTGAGTTATTTTTGTTTAATCCCTCCTTTAGCTGAATTTATCTTTCTACGTTCTTTTTATTGCAAAAAATATGCCAGCACCCGTTATGGAGTGCTGGCTCGCTCGCCCCTTGATTTCCTCTAAAAGCTAGGAAGATCATAAACTGCCGACCTGTTACTTCTGTCCCCTTTTAAAACGTTATGTTTTGGAACACGCTAACGAGTCTTAAGCCCATACTTATACAGTTTCCTATATAAGGTGTTCCGGGCTATGCCCAAGGCCTTTGCCACCTTAGTTATATTTCCACCGTAATACTCGAGAAGGCGCCTGATCTCCTGTTTTTCCAGCTCGGCCAGAGTGACTGAAGAAGAGCAACAACTGTCTTCACGGGGAGTTCGGGAATCCGATAAGTAAGGTGGCAGATGACCGGGCAAAAGAATATTACCTTCCGCCAAATTTACTGCCCATTCGGCCACGTTCCGCAGTTCCCTCACGTTTCCCGGCCAGTCATAATTCTCTAATAAACGCCAAACCGAGGGATCTATATAGGTGATATTTTTACCCAACTTTTGCGAAACTTTACGGACAAAATGCTCAAAGAGAAGGGGTATATCACTTTTGCGCTCGCGTAATGGGCATAGGTGGATAGTAAAAACTCCCAGACGAAAGTACAAATCCTCTCGGAATTTTTTCTCCCTAACCAGCTTCGGTAAATCCGAGTTGGTCGCCGCAATAACTCGGACGTCTAACGAGATCTCCTTATATCCACCCAGCCGTACTACCTTCTTTTCCTCCAGCACTCGTAAAAGATACACCTGTATATCCAGAGGCATCTCGCCAATCTCATCTAAAAACAGAGTACCCCCCTGGGCTTGTTCAAATTTGCCCGGCTTACCCTCCGGCCGTGCCCCAGTAAAAGTCCCGCCAGTATACCCGAAGAGCTCGCTACCTACTAGCTCCCGCGGCAAGGCGCCACAATTTACCGCCACGAAAGGCCCCTTCCGACCGCTAGCCTCATGTATAGACCTAGCAAAAAGTTCTTTACCGGTCCCTGTCTCACCTAGAATAAGCACCGGAGCATCACTACGGGCCGCGATGGAGGCCAATCGTACGCTTTCGCGCAAACGAGGATGATATCCTAAAATCTGTTCGAATCCTTGTAAAGTTAGGGGAGAGCTTACATAAAATTGGCTGCTGTCAGACAGTCTAAGGGCTATCAGAGCCGCTACACTTTCATTGTAGTTACCAGTTACAGGTGAAACATCCGCCCTGCACCGCAACATTCCTTTCCTGCTTTGTACCAATATTTCTTTGTCCTTTATACCTTGTCGCATCTCTATAAAGGATAAAATTTCCTGCGAATTATCAAATATTTCCTCAACTCTTCGCCCTATTAACTCTTCTATTTTCCATCCCAGAACCTTCTCAGAAGCACAATTAACTCTGACTAACCTTCCCGTCCTATCTATCACTAATAAGGGATCACCATTGTTTTCTAAGAAGTATTCTGTGAGTTGCCTGTAAGTCATAGTTTCTTTTTGGGCCCTACTCTGCCTCAAATTGTTCTCGATAGCTAGGGCAGCAACTACTACAGTAGCTAGTGCCTGTTTATTTTCCAGGTACCAAGGCCCAGAGAGATCTATTGTTCCAATAGGTTGCCCTTCGGGGCCAAAAATGGGAGAACCAGCGCATGTCCAGGAGTGAAGGCCACAACAGAAATGCTCGGCTCCAGTGACCTCCAGGGCTTGCCCTAAAACCAAGGCAGTACCTATACCGTTAGTACCCACCTTATCTTCTCGCCAGCAAGCGCCAGAAATAAAATTAATCCTTCGAGCCATATCTATAGTTTCCGGGTAGTTCCCTAATATCTCCAGTATATAGCCGTCCTCTCCTACTAAAACTGCGAGGAAGCCCAAGCTACCGCATAGCGCCAAAAGCTTTTCCATTACCGGCCGGGCAGCACGGATCAGCTCCTCTTGTCTCTCTCTGGCTTCCTTTAAGGCCGAGCCCCCGATAATCTCCTGCCCTTGCTTCTGGTATGGATTGACGCCTATATTCTTACATCTTTCCCAAGAGTTGAGTATTTCCGGCCTTATGATTTGTCCCGAAATGGTACTAGTGCTGAGGTACCTATTCCATTCATACCACACTTTTTGATATACTCCATGAAAATTTTCCACCATGCACCTGTCCTGGTTCGTAAAGCGTGACCGTTTTTGACTCCGGCCAAGCGACCCCCTGAACCAGGCGCACACCTCCTTTTCTCCAAAATTTGCCTTTACCAGGCAGGTGCGAGGGGGTCTCGTCCCGGGAGTCCCACCCGGAACCCGGACAGGGCGGTTCCCTGCCCTCTTGCCCCGGCCTCAACCCGTACAGACTTGCGGGGTGCTTAAAGCACCCGCAGGTTGAGTCCCCGGGACAAGGGTAATTGCCGCCCGGGCCGCTCTGTCAAAACGCCTGCCAGGTTTGTCCGAACCCGGCTAAACGGGATCACCGCAGAGCCAGGGCCAAAACCTTGAAGTCGTGCCAGAGGGAGTAAAACCCCTCCTGCTGCCAGGACGCAAGCCATTGACCCTGTCCCAAGATGATTATAACTTTTACCCGTGAATTTTCCAAATAGGTTAGGGAGTTAAATAAGGACTTCTGCCCCCCAAGGTTGAGGTTTTAATTTTGTAAGAAGTAGCCAGCGCAAGCTTTCAAGTCTACGTCCCTTGCCGGGGACACCGGACAAAAAAAACACCAGGCGGCAACCGTGACACCTGGTGCAGATCATATCTCTACCCATTAATGCAAGTCCCTTCCCCACCGGTGGCCCGGCTGCCATAGCCCTGCCAACAGCTTTAGGCCCCCCAGCTTTGCGCCCCCGCCTTTCGGTGGGTTTGCTCTTGACGGCAGGTTTTAAATCTTAAACCTAAGATATCATGGAAGTTCCGAAAATACAAAGCGGATTGCTTACAAATGTGGTTATTTTTTTACTCTGATATACTCTTTTGTCTGGTAGTTTGCTCTTTATTAAGGTCCATTACAGGAAGGCCAATTACTTCTGCAATTCCGATAGCTGGCGGCCGCCGGTGCCGACATTGTCCGGTGAATTTTCCCGGATAATGACCACGAAAGCCTGGGCCGGTATGTTCAGGGTTAAACTCGCAGCTTCAGTGAGGGCTTTGATCAACTCTGCTTTTTTTTCTTTGGTCATTACACCCGCGTCAATTTGAATTACCGGCATAACTTCCTCACCTCCTTCTAAATAAGAAGTTGCCCAGAGGTTGCGGGCCGAAGATTAGAATGTCCCGGGTCTTGCCAAAGCCCGTGCCTTGTGAGGTTAACCCAGTGCTTCCATTATGGCCTGCCACTGGCAGTATTTTTCTATGTTTTCCAGGGCCACTTTGATGCTAGCAGCATCGTTGGGACTTAAACGGCGCGAAAGATGCCGGATCTTTTCAATAGTAGTGTAAGTATCGTAGTGGACCAGGATAAGAGGTACTCCCTTTTCTTGAGCCCGAGCAATGACCCTAACGTCTGGATATAAACCGCCAGTCAGGATAAGCACCGAGGTGCTGGTTTCCAGTGCAGCCAGGGCCACATCCGCCCGGTCGCCCCCCAGTATTACCGCTTTATCTAGAGCACGCCTAAAATAAGAAAGAGCGCTTTCCGCCGTCATAGCCCCCACCATAACTTCTTCCACGAGTCGATCCAGGTTTTCTTCCCCTGCCAATATTTCCCCTCCCAAGACTTCGTAGTATTCCCTAGCCGTGGGAGAGGCTATCTCAGGCCGGCGAGGTATAATTCCCAGGGTACGGTAGCCATGCCTTTCCAGCAAAGGGCCATAAATGCCCTCCGTTTTAGACCAAAGGGGGCGCGGTATATTATTAAATACGTTGCCCAAAACTTTAACCCCTGTCAGGGCTAAATGGCGGTTAAAGAAAAGGGCTTGATCCAAGCTGAAGTCGTTTTCTACGTTAATAACTAAAATTACCAGAGCATTCCATTCTCTGGCCAGGGTTATATCATCCGTACCGCAACAAGCATAAGCAAAAGGATAAACGGCACCCCCTATAATTACCACTTCCGCTTCCCGAGCGATTTCCTCATAAGCCGACCGTACCCTGGGGAAAACTTCTTTACAACACTCACTGGAAAGATAAGAAGGGCCGACCATATGGGGGACTATAACCTCTAAGGGTGCCTCCATACCCAACACTTCCTTCATCAACACCCCATCTTCATCCAACCGTTTCGGGCCATGGGTGGGATTCCCTATAGGCTTAAAATAAGCCACCCGAAAGCCTTCTTTCTGCAGTTTTTGGGCCAGGCCCAAGGCCAGGGCGGTTTTGCCGCTCGCCGGGCTTCCCATTATATAGAGGCTTTTCATTTCCTAACCTCCTTAGGATATGGTTATTTTTACATCGAGGGCGCTCAGGCCCTGGTGATATACAAAAACCGGGTTAATATCGATTTCTGTAATCTCCGGAAAATCCAGCGCCAGCCGGGCTGTACGGCCAATGGCCTCGACCAGAGCTGCCACATCGGCCGGCTTCTCTCCCCGATATCCCCGGAGCAGAGTGTAAGCTTTAGTCTCGCTGAGCACAGCTTCTATTTCCTTGCGCGTAAGGTCCCGGGCCAGGCGGAAGGAAACATCCTTTAGCAAATTTACGTATATCCCCCCCAGTCCGCAGGCCATTAAAGGTCCGAACTGCACATCCCGGGTCATCCCGATGATCATCTCAATCCCTTTAGGCATCATTTTCTGTACTTCCACGCCGTACAAAGAGGCCTGGGGCATAAGGCGGTGCACGTTTTCCATTATTTCCGTAAATCCCTGGCGCACTTCTTCCGGTGAATTCAATCCTACCTTTACTCCGCCCACATCCGTCTTGTGGAGTATTTTGGGAGAGGCCACCTTAAGAACAACCGGATAACCCATTTTGTCTGCCGCCTCAACAGCTTGTTCAGGGGTAGTAGCCAGGACTATGGGGGCGGCAGGTATACCATAAGCCTGGGCCACTGCTGCAGCCTCGCTGCCTAAGAGGACCAGTCGCTTGTCCCGCAATACATCATAAAACACAGCCTTGACTGTTTTTCGATCTACATCAGGATAATTTAAATCCCCTCTTTCGACGGCCGCTTTCCGATACTCGCCGTAACTTGCCAGCCCTTTTAGAGACGATACGGCGGGCTCAGGAAAGGTAAAACAAGGTATCCCTGCTTCACTCATGAGCTTGACGCCTTCAGCCAGCGATTCCCCGCCGAGGTAGACTCCTATCACCGGTTTATGAGGATATTCTTGATGTAATTCAATTATAGCCCTAGTAGTCTCCAAAGGTTCTGCTACGGCTGTAGGGCACATGAGCACTAGTACGCTGTCCACGTTAGGATCGGCTAATACCTTCTCCAGGGCAAAGCGATAACGGTCTGCCTTGGCATCCCCTAAAACATCTACCGGATTGTACACGGCCGCCTCAGGAGGAAGACCGCCGCGCAATTCTTCTAGGGTTTCTTTTTCGAAGCGCGCCATGGTGAGGGAATTAGACTCTACAGCATCGGTAGCTACTATTCCAGGGCCTCCCGAGTTAGTCACAATGGCTACCCTCTTCCCCGCCGGTACCGGGCAACGGGAGAAAGCTACGGCCAGCTCGAAAAGTTCGGGCATGGTACGAGCTCTAATAACACCGCACTGCCGAAAAGCCGTATCATAGGCCAGGTCACTTCCTGCTAGGGCTCCAGTATGAGAGGAAGCCGCGCGGGCACCCGCCTGACTAGTTCCGGATTTCAAAATAATGAGCGGCTTTTTGGCGGTAGCAGCCCGGATCACTTCTAAAAAGCGCTCACCACCGGCCACATCTTCCAGATAGCAGGCTATCACCCGGGTATAAGGATCTTCCGCGGCCTCGGCGATAAAATCGATTTCCGAAAGATCTGCTTTGTTGCCCAGACTGACCATTTTGCTAAAACCGATGCCGGTGGACAAGCTCCAATCCAGGATGGCGATGAGAAAAGCCCCGCTCTGGGAAAGAAAGGCTATATCCCCCTTAAGGGGAAAATTCTTGGCAAAAGAAGCGTTAATAGGAGTATGGGTATCCATCATGCCCACGCAGTTGGGGCCGAGCAGACGCATGCCATAGCGTCGGCAAGTGGCGACCAGACCTTTCTCTAAATCTAGGCCTTCTTTGCCGGTCTCTTTAAACCCTGCTGTTACTACGATCAGGTTCTCTACTCCCTTTTCCCCGCACTCTTTAACTGCTTCGATTACACCAGCGGCAGGTATAGCTATTATCGCTAGCTCCACCGGCTCAGGTATGTCATTAACCGCAGGATAAGCGCTGAGACCTTCTATTTCCTTTTCCCTAGGATTTACCGGATATATCCTGCCGGGGTAACCGGAATTCAGTAAATTCTTGACAATAGAATGTCCCACTTTCCCCACAGTACGGGAGGCTCCAATAACAGCTACTGACCGGGGGCTAAAAAAGTTTCTCAATAATTCCACCCTTTCACCCCTCTTCCCCTAACCAGATTTAACCTCTTTTTACAGCCATATTACTATTTTAGCGTTGAGTTTGTCCAGATAATTCTTACTCTGCAGGGCGCGCTCCAAAATAGGGCTCCGCTGTTCTCCCCCTTCTTCAAGGCAAAAAACTTCCAAGGCTCAACCGCTGAGGCCCCCAAAATCTTATCCCAAGCCTCGCTAGCGCAGCATACCAGCCAAGTATTAAGCAGATCTTCCTCAGGACCTTCCGGGTCATATATGCCTAAGGATAGAGACACTGATATCTGGCAGAGACCCACACCCTGTTAGCCGCATAGCCGCCCGCAATTCTTCAACTATAGCCAGCAATTTTTTCTGCACCCCTTCTGCCCCACCTCCGCAGGCAGCTATAAACACCGGACGCCCTACCAATACCGCCTCAGCTCCTAGAGCCAGCATTTTCAGGACATCAACCCCAGTGCGTATCCCGCCATCGGCTAAAATGGCTATCTTCCCTTTAACTTTGTTGGCAATCTCCGGCAGGACATCGGCCGTCCCCAAGGTATGGTCCAAAGCGCGTCCACCATGGTTGGATACTACAATAGCTGCTGCGCCGCCCTCTACTGCCGCTTCAGCATCGGCTACCGTCATTATGCCCTTTAAAATTACCGGCAAGGAGGTAGCCCGTACAATTTCTCTTATATCCTCCACACTCTTGGGTTCCACCAGTTGACCGGCCCTGGTCATGTTGATAAAGCCTGCTGCATCTACATCGATACCTACAGCCAAGGCCCCTGCTTCTTCTGCTTGCCGTATTAAGGCGATAATCTCTTTGTTGGCTCTCGGTTTAATAACGGGAATACCCCAACCCCCGGCTTCCCTTATAGCAATAAGGCCCGCCTTAAAAACCTCTGGGTCCGGCGCATCGCCCGTCATGGCCAGCGTCCCCGCAAGTTTAGCCCCCTGAACCATGGCTCTGGCCAGCTCCACTTCTCCCACGCGGCTCCCGAAATTCACTCTGGTCCCGGTTACCGGTGCACCTAATATGGGAAAAGGCAGACTATGCCCCAAAAATTTCAAAGAAATATCCTGCGCTTTTTTATCATGCAAAACCCTCAAATTTAGTTTCCACTGCTTCAAAGCCTCGATATTCCGGCGGAAGGCCTCTCCCGTACCTATACCCCCTATACCCGGTACCCCAGTGGGGCAACTCCGTCCATCGCATACCGGGCATACCTGACAGATCCCTTTTAAAACCTCTCGCGCTTTCCGGTTAATCTCTGCAAGATCCATCTTTTTCCCTCCCGTCGCCGCTACTGCTCTTTATTTAATTATACTTCTAAAAATAAAGCCGGCCAGGGGTAATTCCCAATACCGGCACATTTTAGCCTGAGATGGACAGCGGATTAGGCTATGGAACTAGACCGTGCTTAAGAGAAGCCTTACATCTCCAATTTGAACCCCTTTTTCTGTAACGAATACCGGATTTAAATCTAATTCCCGGATCTCTTCTTCCTGCCAAACGAGCTCTGAAATTTTTAGCAAGAGTTCTACCAGGGCTTCCTCATCTTTGGCCTTTTGACCCCTGATGCCTTTCAAAAGCGGATAACCCTTGATGCTTTTAACCATGTTCTGAGCTTCAAATCTCTTTAAGGGAGCAATTCCAAAGGCCACGTCATTAAATACCTCCACAAAAATGCCCCCTAAGCCGAACATGACTACCGGCCCAAACTGACGATCCCAGATACTGCCGATAATAACTTCAAGGGCGTTATCAACTTGCCGGGTAACCAAATACCCGTCAATGCTTATAGGAGTTGAGGATAACTTAATACTGCTCAATTGCGCAAAGGCCTGCCGCACCTGTTCTGGTGATTTAAGGTTAGTTTTAACTCCCCCTACTTCGCTCTTATGGATGATCTGAGGAGAAACTACTTTCATAACTACTGGATAACCAAGCTCTTCAGCAGCCCGCACCGCCTCTTCCGCCTCTGTTACTACCCTATAAGGGGGAACGGGAATGCCCCTGGCGGCCAGGTAAGCTCTTCCTTCCGGTTCCAGGAGATGCCTGCATGTTTTGTGCTCGTCCCTCAACTTACTCCCCCCTCGCAGTGCTGAGACAGGTAGCGCCGCCTCCGGACCATATTGATCATGGCCCGTGCCGCTCTCTCCGGTGTGTCAAAAGTAGGCAGGCCAGCCTCTTCCAGCATTCTCCGAGCACTTTCCACCCACTTGCCGGCCAGCAAACAGGTCAGAATGGGTTTTTGGCTATCATGCGCAGCCTCTATAATGGCTTGGGCCAGGCTCTCCGGGCGGAGAAAAGTAGGAGGCACACTTATAAGAATTACCCCATCTACCTGTTCTTCGGCCAGGACAATACGTAAGGCATCATAGTGGTGCTGTTCCATAGCTGCTGCTGTGATATCAATATATCCCTGGGGCTGGCATATTATGGCCATAGGTGGTAAAACCCTGGTCAAATCGTTTCTACCTTTCTCCGAAATCTCCGCCAGAACGGCTTCACGCCAGGATCCAATTTCATCCATGGCCATAGTTCCCGGTCCTCCGGCCTCGGTCAAGATGCAAATCCTGTTGCCCTTGGGCAGGGGTTGCATCGTTAGAGCCTTGGCTGTATCTATCATTTCTTCCAGGTTTTGCACCCGAATGACACCGGTTTTGGCAAAGGCTGCCTCGTAGACCCGGTCGCTCCCTGCCAGAGCGCCGGTATGGGAATAAGCGGCCTTAGCTCCCAGGTCGGTTTTGCCCACTTTCAAGGCTAAGATGGGTTTGCGGGCGGAGACTTGGCTGGCAATATCCAGGAAATCTCTCCCCCGGTCAATGGCTTCCACGTAAAGAAGAACCGCCTTAGTGCTATCATCTTCGCCATAATAGGATAGGACATCCAGAACATTAATGTCACAGGTATTCCCCGTATGGGCCCATTTATTGAACCCCAGGGGTACCGGTTGGTCCTCCATAAATAAGAGAATACTGCCCCCCATGGCACCGCTCTGCGAATATATGCTTATGCCACCCCGGACCTGCTCCCCGGTAGGTTCAATAGTTGTGTCCAGTCCTATTTCCGTATTGATTACTCCAGTACAGTTAGGCCCGAAAATACGGATACCCGCTGAACGGGCCAGGCGCACCAACTCTTTTTCTCTGGCTATATCTTCCGGTCTCTTGGTTTCAGCAAAGCCTGCCGAAACAACTACCACTCCTCGAACATCGGTGCGTTCCACTGCTTCCCGCATAACATCTAACACACCGGGAGCCGGAATGGCTATTACCACCAGTTCGACCTGGTTATTGATGCTTTGAAGGCTTGGATAACAGGGAAGGCCCTCAATGTCCGGAATAGAAGGATTGACCGGATAAATTCCACCTTTATATCCCCGCTGTATCAGATTTTTGACTATCTGGTAGCCGGCTTTACCGGGATTGCGCGAGGCACCCACTATGGCAATGCTTGCGGGGTAAAAAAATGTCTCAAGTTGACCTTTGCCCATCCAATACCTCCCTTTCCATTAACGGGGACACCTTTTCCCAGGCCTGTAATACAGCCCAGTTTTCATCCACCTGCCGCTGGAACTCCTGAATCTGCCAGCGCCACTTTTCCTTAAACAAATGCTGAAAACGTCCCTGGAGTTTCAGGTATTCTTCCACCGGTTTCTTTTGCCGTGGGCGTACGGTAATCTTCAAGGCATAACCATGATAAATCTCATAAAGGGGAAAGACACAAGTCTCTACCGCCAGGCGGGCCACTTCCACCCCCTGGTCCTCCTTTAAACCCCAGCCGTTGATGCAGGGGCTCTGAAGGTGAATATAGGTAGGGCCGTCTATTTGAAGGGCCTTCTGGATTTTTTTAAGGTAATCCAGAGGATAAGCCAGGGAGGCCGAAGCAGCATAAGGTATGCCATGGGCAGCCATAATGCGGACCATATCCTTCTTGCGCCGGAAAGGCCTGGATTCCCCGGCTCTGTGTTCCGTAACTGGCGTCGTACTCGTCCTAGCACCAGGAGGAGTGGCACCCGAACGCTGGGTGCCTGTATTCATATAACCCTCGTTATCATAACAGATGTATAGAAAGCGGTGCCCTCTTTCTACAGCGCCAGATAAAGCTTGAAGGCCGATATCAACTGTACCTCCGTCCCCGGCATAAGCAAAAAGGTTAATCCCCTCCCTTTTGCCCAGAGCCTTAAGTCCGGCATCGATCCCGGATAGGATGGAACCGGCATTTTCAAAAAGGGTGTGTACGAAGGGAAACCTGGGGGCTCCGGCATAGCCGTAGTTTACACACATGCATCCCGTAGGAGTTATCATGATAGCTCTTGGTCCCAGAATCTTGGAGGCCATCCTGGCGCCAAGGACTGCAGGGCAGCCCGGACACCCTCCTCTACCGGGAGCTATATATTCTTCCTCCGGCAAGTTTTTCAAACTAACGGCCATATCGTTCACCAACTCCCCATGCCTTAAGCAAATTCTTATTTTCGTCCACCCAGACCACGTCTTCTCCGCGATTTTTCTCCCTGCCACTTTCATCCTCATTCAGAATGGCAAAGCAGCGCTTAATAGTTTGGGGAGAAACATCCCTGCCGCCCAGGCCAGCAATAAAGTTAAGGGCGGGAAGGGTAAAGCCATTAACATATAAACTGCGTAAAACTTCCTTATAAACTATTCCTCCTGAACCGAAGCTTATATCCCGGTCCAAGACACCGATTTTCTTAGCGTTTTGCGCCGCAGCCACAATTTCCCGATCACAGAAAGGGCGGAAACAAGCAATGCGGGCCACGCCGACCCTATGACCCTGAGCCCTTAATTCATCAACAACTTCTTTGGCCGTACCCATCATGGATCCGAGGCCGAAGAGCACCAGTTCCGCGTCTTCGGTACGATAGCAGTCCACGGTTTTATACCGACGACCAAAGATAGCTGCAAATTCATCATATATTTCCTGGAGGATTAACCCAGCCTGACAAGAGCTTTCGTGTTTATCCCGCTGGAACTCCTCAAAATATTGGGGGAAGGCCATAACGTTAAAGATCTTCGGTTCTGCCAGATCTATATGGGGATAACGGGGAACAGGAGCCGGCAAAAACTTGGCTACCAGATCCGGGTCGGGGATCTCCACCGGCTCGGAGGTGTGGGAAACGAAAAAGCCGTCGAGACAAACCATCACCGGCAGGAGAACCCTCGGGTCCTCCGCCAGGCGGTAGGCGATGAGCAAAGTATCCAGGGCTTCCTGGGCATTCTCGACATAAATCTGTATCCAGCCAGAGTCCCTTTCGGGGAGGCTATCCTGGTGATCGGCAAAAATAGTCACCGGGGAGGCCAGGGAGCGGTTGGCTACAGCCATAACTATGGGCAAACGCAAGCCAGAGGCATAGGGAAGAACCTCATGCATCAACGCCAGCCCCTGGGAACTTGTGGCTGTAAAGGCTCGGGCTCCAGTTAAGGCAGCGCCCACCACCGCCGACAGGGCACTATGCTCACTTTCTACCGGTATCATCTCTGCTTTCAAAGAACCCTCATAAACCTTGCGGGCCAGAGCTTCTACTATGCCTGTCTGGGGCGTAATAGGGTAGGCAGCGATAACCTGGACACCGGCCAGACAGGCACCTTCTGCCACTGCACTGCAGCCGGACAAAAACAATCGCCGTGACACCATTAACCCTCCCTGATCATGGTTATGGCCGCATGTGGACATTCCTTGGCACATAACCCGCAACCTTTGCAAAAGGTATAATCAACAGTATATAATTCCCCCCGACTGATGGCTCCATCGGGACAATACAGCCAGCAAAGGAGGCACTGGCGACACCTCTCCCCGTCTATAACCGGCCTGAGGTTCCTGCTTACCTTTCCTGCCAGCTTTTCCGAGGCCCCCCCTGGCAACCACGAAGATAAGGGGCGTTGTTCTTCCCAGGGATGAACTGCCATTTTACACCTCCCCTTCCACTGCCGCAAATCCGGCTTCTACAGCCTGTATATTCTTAGCGGCTAAATCACCTGGAAACTCTTCCTGGATCACTTGCAATACGGACTCCAGGGATACTATGGGGGCGAGCTTAAGCAGGGCCCCCAGCATAACGGTATTTACAATGGGGCGCTTAAAGACCCGGTAGCCTATTTGAGTAGCATCCAAGGTAGTTACCCTGCCACGAAGCTGGGGTAAGGTTGTACCGGCCGGTGCATTGATAATTACCTTGGTATCCTCCCTCAAGTCTTCGATGACTCCTGGGCTGGACAGCACAACATAGTTAGTCACCACCAGTATATCGGGTGCATAGATAAAGCAATGCTTCCGGACCGGCGCATCGCTGACCCGGGTAAAAGCTTTGACCGGAGCACCCCTCAATTCCGTCCCGAAAAAGGGGAAGGATTGGGACCATCTCCCATTCAGGGCAGCTGCTTTCCCCAACATTTCGGCGGCCCTCACTACCCCCTCCCCTCCCAGACCATGAAACCGGATCTCGTATTGCATGTCCACCTCGCCCTTTCAGACAAAGTTGAAAGATGTTTAACTACGCCCAAACTCCCAGGTTGATATCTGAGAGTCACCTTTGTCGCGTGGCAAGTTGTGAGTACTACATGGGTTTCAACATATGATTGGGCAACCACAGCGCCAGAGACGGGAAAAGTATTACCCAGGTGATGGCCAGGGCATCACATAGCACAAAGGGTATGGCACTGCGATAAATATCTCCCATGGTGGCCTTTTCACCGGCCACCCCTTTCATAACGAAAAGGACCAGTCCGAAGGGGGGCGAAAGCAAGCCTACTTCCAGGCTGATAAGCATTATCACCCCAAACCATATAGGATCAAAACCGAGGTGGTTGGCTATGGGGACGAAAATGGGTGCTGTGACCATGATAATAGGGACGGATTCCATAAAACACCCTAAAACTATTACCACCAGTATCATGGAAATTAATAAAATCATGGGTGGAACACTTAAACCTGTGGCCCAATTTACTACGGCCTGCGTGAGACCCGAATAACTCAACAGCTGGCTGAAAATTTGGGAACCGCCAATGATCAACAAGATCATGGTGGTAATGCTGACAGTACCGCGCACAGACTTATATATCACTTGCCAGTTTAAGCGGCGGTAAAAAGCAGTTACTATGATAGTACCTACCGCGCCCAAAGCAGCGGCTTCTGTAGGCGTGGCCACCCCAATTACAAAAATGCCCGTCACCAGAAAAACAATGATGCTTAAGGGCAATAAGTCCACCAGAAACAATCGCAGTTTTTCCTGCAAGCTTATCTTGGGCACTTCGTAAGGGGGGGCTAAGGAAGGATTGAACTTCACGCGAATGAGTATCAGAAGTATATAATGCAAAGCCATTATAAAACCGGGAATAAAGCCAGCAATAAGGAGGCGGCCTACAGGAACTTCGGCTATGGTGCCATATATTACGGCTATATTGCTGGGCGGAATAATCATGGCCAATCCCCCTGCCGCCATTATAGGGCCGTAGGTCAGCGTTTTGCTGTAACCGCGTTTCAGCATCTCAGGTACCAAGGAAGAACCCAGCACGGCAGTACTGGCAGCGGTGGACCCGCTCAGCATCCCGAAAAGGGCGCCCGCCATATTGGCTAGAATACTCAACCGGGCAGGGATTTTCCCTACCAGTTTGGAAAGGGCGTCGAGGCTCTGGGTAGCTAAACCTGAATGGGTCATCACTTCCCCCATGAGAACAAAGAGCGGTATGGGTGTGAGGCTAAAAGTAGCAATGGAGTCAAAAAGGCTGTGAATGGTCTGGTAGGGGCCTACCGGCGACCCCATTAACACAATAGAGGCGCCGAGCATTACAGCCAAGAAAGCAAAGGCTACGGGCATACCTAGAGCAAACAACAACATACAGGGTAAAAGGATTATCAAAAGTGCGCTCCACTCCACAATTCTCACCTCTAGCAGTCAAAATCAGGCCCGACTTTTCTTTTTCTCCTCCCCATCGGGAGACAAGCGCCAGTAATAAATTACTTTGCGTAGGAACTGAAAGAATACCATAGCTGCCATAATTGGTACAAATAAAAAGGGTAAATACTTTGGTATAGGCATTACTTTGATAGTTAAGGTGCCTTTGACATAGTTCTCATAAGTAGCCAGTAGCCCGTAATAGAAAAGCCCTACACTTGTTATCGCTCCCAGGAAATTACTAAGCAAATTCATAACCCTCTTTACCCGGGGGCTCATCAGATTAACAACCACATCTACCCGCACATGCTCGTCGTTCCTGAGCACCCAGGCGGAGGCCAGTAAAACGCCCAGGTAGAGAAAATATTCCTCGATTTCCGTAGACCAAGCCACTGATACTTTGAAGTAATAGCGTAACAGGACCGCCACCGTGATCATAGGTGCCAAAGCGAAGAGAAGTACACCGCTTACGATGGCCATTCCCTCGGTAAGGCGGTCGATAATTACTATAAACGCACTGCAAATCCTCCGCGCATACGACGCCATACTTTCCATCTTTTTTTCACCCCCTCGGGAACCGCCCAGTGTCCCAGGCTTTCAAAAATATTTAATTTAAAGTAAGGCGGGTGAATACCCCGCGCCACCTCACCCGCCCGCGCTCTTATACTATTGCTTGGGAGTGGTCAACTCTTTTAATTTGGGACCAAGCTGTGGTGCCTTTTCAATAACTTGTTTCCAACCTTCCTCAAAGGCCAGTTTTAGGAATCTCTCAGCCTCCTCTGGCGGTAAATTAAGGATTTTCATCCCCTTTTCTTGTATCCCTTTAGTCTCTTTGTCCACTAACTCCGCATATCTGTCATAGGCTTTCTTCTCCGTGTCGGCCATTATTTTTTCTAATTCTTTGCGCACATCTTCTGGCATCTTTTTCCATGCGTTACCATTAATGAAAAATCCCATGCCTACCGGATAGAAACCTGGATCAATGCGGTACTTAGTTACTTCCGCCCAACCCGACGCCAGTACACCCAAAGAAGGCCAGCCATAGCCGTCAACGGTCTTACGCTCCATGGCGGTATAGATTTCACCTGGCGGTATGGAAGCTGAACCCGCGCCTAGAGCTTTAATAAGCGGGACATATACAGGTGCTACCCGTATAGTCCTACCTTTGAAGTCATTCAGGCTTTTTACTTCAAAATTGGTGTACAGGTGATAAAGGTATCCCGGCCCCGATGTCTTGCCGAGATAAACTACATTTAGCGCTTTTTCAAACTCCTGGCGCAAGGTATCATAAACACCCTTTTCCCGCTCTTCCCAGGGCTTAAGGCGGCTTAGGTGCAGAGTATCAGCCACCGGTACAAAGTTCTCCGCATAATTCCCCGGTAGGTGTCCTATATCAAAACTACCTTTGCCTAACATTTCTATCTGCTGGAAGGCAGGTATCACCTCTTGACCTCCAAGGTACTTAATCTCAATACGGTCACCCAAGCGTTTTTCCACTTCTTCCACAAACATCCAAAAACCTACATGTTCGGGAGAATTTTTTTGAAAAGGTGTAACGGCCCGCAGTACAATCTTCTCTACCTTCTGGTTGCTACTTTGCTCCTGCTTGGTGTCCCCTGATTGCTTATTGGCTTGTCCACATCCGGCTAGCAGAAAGACCAAAAAGAGTAAACACGCCAGAACAGTCAAGTTCTTTTTAAGCATTTCTAAATCCTCCTTTTTTACAGGCTTATCTTCTCCCTTGGCGGACAGATAGGCCCCGAGAGTACTGAAGAATATTTCAACTTCAAGTGTATATTTACCTTTGGACCAATGACACAAATAATTTTTTCTATTTTTGGAACACTGCTGTGGTCCGTTTTCTCCCTAATTTACCCGGCAACGGACTGACCCAAACCTTCCATAAAGCATCGCTTCCTATTTAGGCTGTATTAGCTAACACCTGGAGACCGCGATTAATTAACACCTCCACCAGATGCTGCCGGTATTCCCGGCTTCCCCTTAATACAGAACTTCTGGGCCGGGCTATAGCAGCAGCCATCCTGCCCGCCTGGGCTATAATATCCTTGGTAAGAGTTTTGCCTACCAGGAAATCTTCCACTTCCTTTAAGCGCGTAGGCTGAGGCCCCACCGGCCCGGCGGCCATCCTGGAACCGGTAATAATGCCTTCCTCCAACATTAAAGCCACAGCTACATTTATGACCGGCAAAGCCAAACTTCGCCTGCGAGCTATCCGCTGAAAAGTAGACTTGTTATTAACCCTTAAAGGAACGTATATACCGGTCACAATGCTACGGGTACTGTCGACTTTGGATTCTCCCGGCCCAGTGTAAAGGTCTTCCACTCTTATCAATTGCCGGCTACCATCAATATGAACTATTTCTGCCTCTGCCTCTAAAGCCACCAAGGCTACAGCCGTATCGGCGGCAGGTTGCGCATTAACCACATTACCGACAACCGTGCCCACATTGCGAATTTGCACACTTCCCACTTGAGCTGCCGCTTCTGCCAGGGCGGTAGCTTTTTCCCTGATGAGTGGGCTATTTGCTGCGCGGCTATGGGTTACCCCGGCGCCAAGGTAAATTTTGCCTTCCCTCTCCTCGATCACATCCATGTCTTCGATACTGCGAATGTCTACCAGGTATCGCGCGTGTTTGCTCCCTTTTTTAAGATCGAGTATTAGATCGGTGCCACCAGCAATCACCCTTGCTTCACCGTTATGAGAGGCCAGAATTTCCAGGGCTTCCTTTAGCGTGTGGGGCCGGTAATACTCCTGCCACATATTCCCACCTCCCTGTCTAGTACCCCTTTTCCTTGAGCAACTGGCGAATTTTTTCCGGTGTGGCCGGCAACTCGGTAATTCTTATCCCCACAGCGTTATAAATAGCATTTATAATAGCCGGCGCAGTGGCTATGTTAGGGGGTTCGCCCACTCCCTTGGCTCCGAAGGGGCCGGTGGGTTCCTCTTCTTCTACAATTAAACTAACGACCTCGCGCGGGACGTCCTTAGCGGTGGGTATAAGGTACTCTGCCAGGGTAGGGGTTAAGGGTTTACCCCGATCTAGAATTACCTCTTCTATCAACGCATAACCCAGGCCCATGGCCACCCCGCCTTCAATCTGGCCTTCAATGGCTAAGGGGTTAATGGCTTTTCCTACATCGTGGGCAGCCACTACCCGCAAGACAGTTACTTCACCCGTCTCCGTATCTACTTCCACTTCGGCTGCTTGGGCGGCAAAGGTATAAGCCGCATAAGCATCACCTTGATTGGTCTCCGGGTCCACATCCGGCGTAGTGATGTTGTGCCATCCCCAGCCGATAAATTTACGGCCAGTGCGCCGGCAATGAGCAGCTGCCTCGGCCACCGTCAGCCGGGTTTTTTCCCCGTTATAGTACACTTCCCTGTTCCTAAAGGTAATGCCTTCTGGGTTAACCCCTAGTAATTCCGCGGCACTTTGGATCAGGCTCTCCTTCACTTCAGCCGCTGCCTTCTTGGCAGCATGCCCCGTAACGTAAGTTTGCCTGCTGGCCGTGCTGGGACCCGCATCAGGAGTAGTGGCCGTATCAGCGGTAAAAATTTGCACATCTTCAGGTAGAATACCCAATTCTTCTGCCACGATAAGGGCGATCATCTCCGTGGAGCCCTGGCCCATATCGGCGCAACCGCTCAAGACTGTAACCGTGCCATCTTCCCCCACTTCTACCGAAGCCGCAGAATTATCCGGGCGCCCAAAGCCGAAGCCCAGAGCGTACATCATACAGCCATAACCTATACCCCGTTTCTTCATCTGTTAATCACCCCCACCTTTAAGAAAGCCTCCTATAAAGGGTGAGCTTCTAAATATCTTTTCACTTCTTCCAGAGCAGCTTTAATGCCCACCCCGTGTTTTAATACATGGCCCGTACCCGTGCTCAATCCCGGCTCCAGGGCGTTTTTATATCGGATCTCCCAGGGATCCATCTGCAACTTTTCTGCCAGCAGGTCCATTAAAGACTCATGGACAAAAGCTGCCTGGACTACCCCAAAGCCCCGCATCGCTCCCGAAGGAGGATTATTGGTATAAACCGTGTAGGTATCCACCTTAATGTTAGGAATGTAATAGGGTCCGCTAAGGTGTAGACCGGCTTTTTTCACCACGTAAACACCAAGGGATACATAAGCGCCGGTATCCGCGTAGACTTCTCCTTCCAGAGCCAGCAATTTGCCTTCCCGGTTAGCTCCCAGGCGGGCTTTAATCACCATGGGGTGGCGCTTGGTGGTCGCCCGCATGGATTCTTCACGGGTAAAGCGGACCTTGACCGGTCGACCGGTTTTTAAGGCTGCCAGGCCGGCTAAAATCTCGGTGGTAATGTCGTCTTTACCGCCAAAACCTCCACCGGTAGTCATTTGTACAACCCTAACTTTATTAACCGGTAGGCCCAAAACAGGAGCGATCTGCCGCCGGTCCCGGAAAACATACTGGGTAGAAGTCCATACCGTGAGGTTACCGTGGTGGTCCAGGGCAGCTACGCTACACTCCGGCTCTATATAAGCATGCTCCACGCACTGGGTACGGAAGGTATTTTCTACCACCACCTCACTTTGGGCGAAACCGGCCGCAACATCTCCTTTCCTCACTTTCGTGTGTTGAACTAAGTTGCCCTTTTCATGGACCAAAGGCGCACCGGGCTTGAGCCCTTCTTCAGCGGAAAAGACACCGGGTAATTCCTCATAATCTACTTGGATAAGTCCCAAGGCTTCTTCTGCTGCCCTCTCGCTTTCCGCTACTACCAGGGCTACCGCATCTCCCAGGCAGCGTACTTTATCATCGGCTAATACGGGCTGGTCCAGGTAAACCAGGCCATAACGGTTTAGGCCAGGAACATCTTTAGCCGTTAGCACAGCCACTACGCCTGGTACCCTTTCGGCAGCCGAACAGTCGATCCCCTTAATTAACGCGTGGGGATAAGCGCTCCGCAACGCTCTCCCGTAAAGCATATTGGGTAAAGAAATATCATCCGCATATGTGGCTTTGCCGGTAGCTTTGTCTATGGCGTCACGTCGCCGGACTTTGCGGCCAATGACACTGTCATTTGGGGAGGAAGGATGTATTTCTCTCGGAGGTACTTGGCCGGAAGCCACTTTTACGGCTCGCACCATTTTCTGGTACCCTGTACAACGGCACAGGTTACCCGATAAAGCCTCCCTGATCTCCTCCTCCGAGGGCTTAGGATTGGCCAGGAGCAAAGCCTTGGCAGACATAATGGCTCCCGGCGTGCAAAAACCGCACTGGATAGCCCCTTCATCGATAAAGGCTTGTTGCAGAGGATCCAGCTCACCGTTCCGGGCTAAACCCTCTATGGTGACCACTTCACAACCATCCACCGCCACCACCGGAATAAGGCAGGAATTTACAGCCTGTCCATCGACCAAGACCGTGCACGCGCCGCATTCACCCTGACCGCAACCTTCTTTAGTGCCTGTTAGCCTTAGGGTCTCCCTTAAGAAACGGAGCAGCGTCAAATCAGCATCTACCGTAGCCGTTACCCGCTCTCCATTAACGGTCAAACTAACCTGGCGTTTAGACACCCCACTTCACCTCACTTCAATTCCTAATAGCTCGGCGGGTTTAGTGACCACCATCTGGCGGATTTCTTTTTCGGTTAGGCCTTTTTCATACAAACACTGGGCAAAAACTCGTAAGGATTCATGAGGCATGGGATTGTGCCTCTGACCGGCATCGCTGATTAAGACAGCATTTTCCACTCCGATAGTCTTTATGGCCGCAAAAATTTCTTCCACAGTAGCATAATGCCACATGGGAGAAACGGTACAGTAACCGAACTCAGCTATGGCTCCTAAAGCTACCAGTTCTTTCAATTGCTGAACGGACAGCCTAGGCACCTTAAAAAAGGGATGGGTGATCAAAATCTTTTGGACTTTTTTTTGGCGGGCGGCTTTGACGAGGGAATAAATTTCTTCAGGCGAAAGGTGACAGGTACCTAAGACGGCCTTGTATTTAGCGATCAGCTCTAACACTTCCCACGTATTCGGAGTAAGCTTCTTTTCTTCATCCCATATGGTAATTCCCAGCCCATCCCCTGCTGAGCCCGTATTCCCTCCCTCTTGCACATCATACTTGCCCCGGGAACCATGAACCTCGGCGTGGTAGGCCGCATCAATAGTAGGCATCCAGACCATTTTCCCGCCCATCTTTAGGGAGGCCTCCACGGCAGCCGGGTTAATGCCGCCCACGTAAGAGTTAAGGACTATACCGCCAAACACTTGAAATCCTTCTATCTGGCGCGATACTTCCCTGGCCCGCGAAACTGTACTTTCATGGTGGCATTTTATGACCATACCTCCCATCCCCGCCTGAGCCGCAGCTTGGGCCGCAGTATAATCGTCGCACAGCCGGGGAAAGAGACAGGGATAAGTATGCACGTGAAGGTCGATTGCCCCTTCGAGGCTCACCAGCATTTAAGAGAACCCCCTATTCCTTCAACTCAATGGCTCCAGCCGGACACCACTGGGCACAGAGGCCACAGCCATCACAGGCATCTCTATCCGCCCAGGTGCGGCCATCTTCCTGGTGAATGGCACCATAAAAACAGACCCGGGAGCAAATATCGCAATTCTTACAAAGATCCGGATTGATGGTGGCAAAGCGAGGAGGTTCCTGGGCCAGTTCTTCCACAGTTTTGATGTAGGGCAGGGCAATGCCGCGGAAATCCTCAATAGTGCGGTAGCCTTTGCGGTCCATAAATTCTGCTAATCCGCTCAATATCTTGCCTACTTTGCTCAAACCTTCCCACATAACGGCCGTAGCCAGCTGCACGGTAGTGGCTCCCAGCATAATATACTCTACTACCTCTCGCCAGCTGCTCACACCGCCCACAGCCGAAAGAGGGACCTTTACTGCCCGGGCTACTTCCGAAAAATGGCGCATGATTATGGGTTTAATGGCCGGACCCGTATAACCGCCATAACCCCTCAAATAAGGTTTCCCCGTCTCAATATCTACTCCAGCAAAAGAACGAATGGAATTGCTGATGGTAATGGCATCCACTCCTGCTTCTACCGCAGCCTGGGCAATTTCTACCATATCGGATACATTGGGTGTCAGTTTAACTGAAAGGGGGAGTTTAATGGCTCCCTTGGCCGCCTTGACCTGGCGGTAGGTTAATTCCGGATTTTTGCCGATATGCATACCTACGGTAGAGGCCGGCATAGGACAGGAAACGTTTAATTCAAAAAGGTCCACCAGACCGGTAGCTTCCACCTGGCTGGCCAGTTCGGCCGTCTGTTCGGGTTCCGGCATGGCCAGGATACTGGCGAAGATTTTAGCACCGCCTTCCCGGGCCAGGGCTAAATCCTCCGCGATCCATTCCTCACGGGTCTTGGTAGTAAATAATTCTAAGTTAACCATACCTATGGGGCGGTTGCCTACCCGGTAAAGAAACAGGCGCCCATTTCTTGGATGAACAGCCCAATCCTGAATAGGCCCTATTGTTTTAGGTATAACCGCACCAAAACCCGCTTCTCCGGCCTTCTTTAGCCTAAGACCATCCCAACCCGGCGTAGCCGAAGCAAGAACCAAAGGGTTGCGGAAAGTTACACCGGCGAAGTTCACCTTAAGATCTGCCACAGCAAGACACCTCTTTTTTATCTTTTTAGGGTATAGGTCATGACTTAAAATTCTCCGAATAAATTTAGTTACCTTTGGGCTAAAGGAACAATTATAAAATGTTTATCTTATGCGGCTGTACTCAATTGTTGCAGTATCTTCAAAGCTTGTTCAAGTGCAGCCTGGTTGCTGGTAACTACGGGCAGGCCGGTAAGGTATTCCAGCCGGTCCTTAATTTCCAAAGCACGGAAATTGGTACACGAAATAAAAATGCCGTCTACAGACAGCCCTTCTATGGTCTTTAAAGCAAGGGCCAGAATCTCCTCGGAAGGAACACTGGCAATAGCGAAATTATAATCTATTCCCAACCCGGCAATTACCACTACTTCTAGCCCATCGTCTTCTAGACTTTTCTGTATTCGTTGGTTTAGGCTTTCAACGTAAGGTGTTATAACGGCCACCCTTTGGATACCTCTTTGCTTTAAAGCCCCTCGCACACTGGCTACGGTGCTGATGGCCGGGCAACGGGCAGTAGCGCTTATTCGCCTGCATAATTCTTCATCATAAGCATTACCCCGTAGCGCTCCTGCCGAAGTGCAACCGAACACAATCGCATGAGGTTCTACCGTAGTCAAATCCTTAAGGGCGCGGGGGAAATGAATATCGAGCATCTCCTCTTCGCCCGCTACAGTGGTGTCCTTGAGGTACATACGCGCTACATGGAGGGTAACATGGTTGGGGAGATTGCGATAAAAATCCACTTCCATAACCGAATTAGAAGATGGTATTAATAAACCTAGCCGCTGGTACATCTGTCACTTCCCCCTGTGGTTGTCACTTGCCTTGCATTGTAGGTAGAATATTTCTACACTTCCTTGGGCTTTGCCTTTAGACTTATGGTACAAACAAATTACACTTTTATTGGACCTTGGGTAAAGCCACGCCTTTTATTTAAGGGGTTAGCTGAGCCAGTTTTAGAGCCAGCATTAAAGTAAATCTATTTTCCGCATCGTTTAAATTGAGGCCGGTAATTTCTTCTATCTTTTTAATCCGATATATAACAGAGTTTTTGTGGACAAATAAAGCCTGAGCTGTCTTACGTAAATTACCATCATTTTGTAAATAGCAGGCCAGGGTGGCTATTAAATCGGTTTTATTTTGAGCATCATAGGCCTGGAGTTTCCCTATATATTCCCGGCAAAAGTCATTGACCAGGGGCAGATCTTTAACGTTAAAAAGGATGCGTAAAGGCCCAAGCTCGGAAAAGAACACAGGCCGGCTATAATCACCCTTTTCCAGGGCTATCTTTAAAGCAACCTGTGCTTCTTCATAAGAAGTTTTAATATACTGCAGCCCCTCGTAGGTTCTGCCCACACCTATACCCAATTTCACTTTGGGAAATCGGACTTTAGTCACCTGCAAAATCTCGCAGAGGCGGTCAGAGAGTTCTTTTTCTGTCTCCGAATAAAAACGGAGTAGCCCTACGACCCGATTCCCCCTGCTAGACAATAAAATACCGCCGGGATGCCGGGAAAATCGAGATCGTAAAAGGTGAATCACTTCTGAATGAAGATTTACCTGATAAGAAGACATCTTATTTTCCGAATAAAAACCTATTATCATCACCGCCAAGCGTCCTGCCAGGTTTATGCCCAAGTGGGCAGCCCGCTTCATGGTTATTTCTATATTTTCTATCTTCCCCTGGAGCAGCTCATCCAGCAGTTCGCCCCGCAGGCGAATTTCCGTCTCGGCAACAGCTTTCTCCTTGGCAAACTCCAGAGCCACGATGGTAGCACCAGTTTCGATCCCTCTTATTTCCACATCGTCTAAATAGCGATTGCTTTGCAGGATGACGAGATAACCATCTATTCTTTCCTGGGAGGCTACCGGCACAACCACACTTTCTGGCAGATCCGGGCTTAGTTGCAGGAGGGTAGCTCGATGGGGAACCAACTCCTTTAATTCTTTAGGCACCTCATGGAAGATTCGTTCCAAAGCATGCTCCAAAACAAACAAGTCTTCACTATTGGTCAGGGACGGATAACCGGCTCCGAGACAGGTGCCATGACTAAAGATAAAGACAGGATTAGCCGTAAATTGGGCTAAAGACATGCATACCCCTTGTAACCCGGTGCCACCCAAAAGTACATTGAGGAGAAGATCATGGATTTCTTCAGCCCGCCGACGTCGGTAGAGTTGTTCATTAATCAATAATTCGAAGATGGGCAGCATAATGTCCATATAGGGCACATCGGGAGGCAGCTCCAGCAGGGGCAAACCAACCCTATCAGCATGTTCAGTCATATCCTCGGGAACCCTATGGAGATACTGGCCTGGTTTAATCCCGAAGGCAGCTACCCCTTTGCCCGCCAGATCATATATAATCCTCTGGCGCAGTTGAGGATTGTCTTTTAAAGCGTAACCGGCGGTGAGCAGGAGTTCTCCGCCTTTCATCCAGCGGGCTACCTCTGGAACTTCCATGATGTTTACAAAGGTTATCTCATTATCTAAACCCTGAAGACCGGCTACTACTTTAGCCCGGCGCAAAGGCCCAATATTCAAGGCTTGTCGAACATTAAGGGACATGCAGACCACCTCCAAGATAATATTCTTTGCTTAAAAATTTACTTCCTGCTTAAGTCTCCTTTTTAATCAAGTATCGACTGGGTTAAGCTAAGAAACTGGAAGGATTTTAAAACTGCCTTGCCGAAATATAAACCACGGGAGGCAAGTTTTCCGACTAATATACAATTCTTATAGGAGAGGAGCGATAAGTTAATGTCCAGCATTATGTTTACCGCTGCCGAACTCATGGCCGTAGCCGCCCGCACAGCTCCCAAGGCTGTCGGTAAGGACTTCGTAGTTCTGGAAATTCTTCAAGGCGACCAGTTGGAAAGGCTGGCGGATGCTATGGTCGAGTACGGGCGCCAGACCAACCGCAAGAATTTCGACCGGGACGGGGAAAACGTGAGGCGTTCCGCAGCCGTTCTGCTGATAGGGTTAAAGAACGCCCAAAAGACCGGATTGGATTGTGGTGCTTGCGGGGAACCCCGCTGCGCAGAACTAAAGGACTTACAGCCTGGCCCGGAGTTTGCCGGCCCTATATGCGCCTGGCGCCTGCTGGATTTAGGGATAGCCATAGGTTCGGCAGTCAAAATGGCCAGTATCCTCAATGTTGATAATCGCATTATGTATCGTATAGGTGTGGTAGCCAGGCGTCTGGGCCTCATTGACGCGGAAATAGCTGTGGGCATACCCCTCTCGGCTACCGGAAAAAACATTTATTTCGACCGTTAAATATAAAAGGTCCCTCACCATTCGAGGGACCTTCTCAGTTTAACCGCTCCGGTCTGAAGGCTAGGTGGTCTCCCGATACCAGATGAAATTCCATTCCCCAGTGGCTTCCCTCCAGGGCTTTTAAGCGGTCCTGGCCATGGAGGTGGGCGTAATAACAACGGTTAACGCCGTACTTGCGCATAAGTTCTACAAAAGCCGACAGCTCACCCGGCAGAGCTGGTGGAAAATGTAGCATTACTATTATGGGCTCTGTTCCCTGCCTGAGCCGGGCTAGTTCCTGCAGGGCCCTTTCCAGCCGCAGGGCTTCCCTCCGGTAAACCCTCTCGTCTGTCTCCGGGTTAAAAAGGGGATGGCCCGGCACCAACCAGCCGCGAGTACCGCAGATGGCCAATCCTTCTACCACTTCAGGTTTCAAGAGGTCGAAATCAGCATCCAAAATAGCAGCCCGCATCTTCTTCTCTGTTTGCCACCAGTAATCGTGGTTGCCTTTAAGCAGTCTCTTACGGCCGGGCAAACTTTTTAACAGCCGCAAATGGGGTAGGGCTTCTTCCAGGCGCATAGCCCAGCTAAGATCTCCCAGGAGGTAAACGGTATCCTGTGGTTGAACCACCTTCTCCCATTCCTGCACAATTCTTTGCTCATGATTCTCCCAGTCCGGTCCGAACAGGGACATATCGCGACCCAGATGCAGGTCTCCTAGGGCAAAAAGGGCCATTTTTATCCTCCTGTGCCTTGTTTCAGCCTCCGTGCAATGGCCTCCGCCATCTCCTGGGTTCCTGCCGTGCCACCCAGGTCGTAGGTCAAATATTTGCCTTCCGTCAAGACCTCGATAATGGCCTGCTGGATGCGCGCCGCAGCCTCCTCTTCACCCAGGTGCTCCAACATCATAACGCTGGATAAGATAGTAGCCAGAGGATTAACTTTATTCTGGCCGGCATATTTGGGCGCACTGCCATGTATGGGCTCAAAAACCGCGACCCCTTCGCCCAGGTTGGCTCCCGGAGCTACCCCCAGGCCGCCCACTAAGCCGGCGCAGAGATCCGAGAGAATATCGCCGTATAGATTGGGCAATACCAGCACATCGTATTGTTCCGGCTTTTGTACCAGCTGCATACTCAAGTTATCCACAATCCGGTCATCAGCTTCGATTTCGGGATAATCTTTGGCCACCTCATAAAAGCAGCGCAGGAAAAGCCCATCAGTAAACTTCAAAATATTGGCCTTGTGTCCCGCCGTCACCCGGCGCCGCCCTTTCCTACGCGCATACTCAAAAGCAGCCCGGGCTATCCTCTCCGAACCTTTACGGGTAATAATTTTTATGCTCTCCGCCGCCTCTTCGCCCACCATATGTTCTATACCGGCATATAAGTCTTCGGTGTTCTCCCTGAAAATTACCAGATCTATGCCCTGATAACGGGAAGGTACATTGGGCAAATTCCTAACCGGCCGCACATTGGCATAGAGATCTAACTCTTTGCGCAGGGCTACATTCACGCTGCGAAAACCGGTGCCCACAGGGGTGGTAATAGGTCCTTTCAGGGCCACTTTATTCCGCCTGATGGATTCCAGCACTTCCTCGGGCAGAACAGTGCCGTATTTATTTAGAGCAGCTTCTCCTGCCTCCACCACTTCCCACTCCAGCTGGGCCCCGCTAGCCTCCAGGACCCGCCGGGCGGCGGCAATCACTTCCGGGCCTGTCCCATCCCCAGGTATCAAAGTTACTACATGCCGCAAATTTTGCCACCTCCGCTAGCTAAAGCCATTACGCCTCTTATTATACGCAATTAAGTCTCCTTGAGCTAGTCCCCTCTACGCTAAGTTTGGCCCTTTTTGAGCAGTACCCGCCTCCACTAGTGTCCACCCTGATCGATAGCTTCCATCTCCTGCCTTTCTTGATTTTGCTTTACTAAGTATGATAAACTATAACCGGTAAAGCAGCTGGTAAGGAGAGATATTTTTTATGGAAACACGCATCTCTTCGAAAGGACAAATAACCATACCTTCGGAGATTCGACGCCAGTTAAAAATTCATACTGGTGATACCCTGCTGGTCAAAGCGTTGGGAGAAAACAGTATTATACTTGAGGTAAAAAGGAAGGTCTCAACTGGTAACCAGGGTACACGCGAAGATATACTCAAGGCTACGGCTGGCTTATGGAAAGATAGAACTGATCTCCATGAGGATTTCATTCGGGAATTACGTGAATCAGACCGCCGGCGCCTGGAGGAATTACTAGATGAATAGCATTATAATAGACTCAGACATCCTCATTGATCACCTTCGGGGCTTTCAGCCTGCCACTGATTTTTTATTGCGTATCTTTCAGGGTGAGTTTGCAGGCCATATATCTGTACTTACGGAAATGGAATTGCTGGCTGGCACTATGCCCAAGAAAGGTGAAAAAGAGCAGGTAGAGAGACTCCTGAAGCGTTTCAATCCCCTTCCTGTATCGTCTACTATTGCCCGGCGCGCCGGAGAGCTTTTGCGAAAATATAGAACCCATGGACTTACCCCGGTAGATGCCATTATTGCCAGTACTGCCTTAGACCTGAAAGTCCCGCTGGTGACGAGGAATACGAAGCACTTTGAGCCTGTTGAAGGGTTATTGACTCTAAAACCCTACTAAATCCGGAGGCGGCATACTCATGCTTATTGGCTTGGACATGGGCGGCACCCATACCGATGCTGTACTTATCTCCGGAGGCCGGATTATTCGCCACGTGAAGGCCCTTACCAATCCCGCCAATTTTTTGGCTTCCATCAGACAGGCCCTGGACTCCCTGCTGGAAAACATTGATCCTGCCGCCATACGGCGCATAAACTTGAGCACCACTGTGTGCACCAACGCTATCGTGGAAGGGAAAACGGAACCCGTGGGCCTGCTCCTTATACCCGGTCCGGGACTTAACCCTTCTTTTTTAACCTGCGGAAAAGTAAATGTAATTCTCCAGGGCAGCATTGACCACCGGGGCCGGGAAACCAGCCCCCTTAAACCAGAGGAACTGGAGTCCGCCAGGCGGCAATTCCAGGCTAACGGTATCCGCTGCCTGGCGGCAGTGGGAAAATTCTCCGTGCGCAACCCAGCCCATGAGTTAAGAATAGCTCAAGTTTTGGAAGGAAGCTATGATTTTATCACCTTGGGCCATAGGTTATCGGGCCGCTTGGCATTCCCCCGGCGGGTATATACGGCCTACCTGAACAGCTCCGTCTGGCGGGTTTATAATCAATTTGCCGAAGCAGTCCGGTCCTATGTAGAAAGTAAGGGTTTAAAGTTAGAGCCTTTTATGCTCAAGGCCGACGGGGGTACCTTAACTTTAGGCGCCGCGGTGAATACCCCCGTGGAAACTATTCTTTCTGGACCGGCGGCCAGCATCATCGGGGCTTTAGCCCTAGTACCGGCTGAAGAAGATTCCCTCATCCTGGACATCGGGGGTACCACCACGGATATGGCCTTCTGCGCAGGGGGTATCCCCCTTTTTGAACCTCAGGGCATACGCCTGGGGCCTTATCCCACTCTGGTGCGGTCCTTTTTCACCCACTCCCTGGGCTTAGGCGGGGATAGCTCCATCAAAATCATAGACGGGCGTATGGTCATCGGTCCCCAGCGCCAGGGCCCTCCGGCTGCCCTGGGCGGCCCCGCTCCCACCCCTACCGACGCCCTGATTACTTTGGGTCTGGTACAACTGGGAGAGGAAAGGCTGGCCAGAGCTGCTATAGAAAATCTGGGTAAGGCTTTAGGCTTATCCCTTAAGGAAACGGCTCAAAGTATCCTTGAAGAATTTGCCGTACGTATAGCCCGAACTATAAAACAGCTTCTCCACCACCTAAACAGCCGGCCTGTGTACACGGTCCGGGAAGTTTTGACCGAAAAGAAGCTGGAGCCGAGCCGGATAATTGCCGTAGGCGCTCCTGCTCCACTCTTAAAACCCTTCCTGGAAAAAGCCTCAGGCTTACCGGTAGAAGTACCTTCCCTGGCCGGGGTAGCCAATGCCATAGGCGCGGCTTTAAGCCAACCTACGGCCAGCCTGGCCCTCTTCGCCGATACCGAAAGGGGTATCCTGACTGTTCCCGAAATAGGGTGGAATGAGAACATTTCGCCTCATTTTTCCCTGGAGCAGGCGCGGCAGCGGGCCTTCGCTTTGCTGGAGCAGCGTCTTAAGGAATTGGGTTACACTGAGGGCGTTCCTGAGCTGGAAGTGATAGAGGAGCAAGCCTTCAATATGGTGCGCGGTTTTTACACTGTCGGCAGGAATATTCGCCTCAAGGTGCAGAATAAGCCATCCATTACCGGGTTGAAAGGGGGAACCTCCACCTATGCTTAAGGCTCCCCGCCGCCTGGGCCTGATATTCTTTCCGGCCTACGACTGGGCTATCTCTCCTACCCACCCGGAGCGGGAGGAGCGCCTCCTTTATACCCAGGATCAGGTCTGGGAAGAGGGTATCCTGGATATCGAAGGGATCACAGAATACCGTCCCCGGCTGGCAAGCACCAAGGATGTTGAGCGGGTTCACATCTGCGTTCCTGAGGTTAAAAGCCGAACGACAGAATCCGACCTCGTTGCCGCCGGCGGGGCTCTGGTGGCGGCTGACGCCGTCCTCCAGGGGGAAGTAGACCGGGCCTTCGCTATAGTACGTCCCCCCGGCCACCATGCCCAGCGCATTGTCTATGGCAACCGCGGTTTCTGCAATATCAACACTGAAGCCATTATGATCGAATACATCCGCCAAAAGTACGGGCCCAAACGCATTGCCATCGTGGACACTGATTGCCATCATGGTGACGGCACCCAGGATATTTACTGGCACGACAAGGAGACCCTCTATATCTCCATTCACCAGGACGGCCGCACCCTCTACCCGGGCACCGGTTTTTTGCCCGAGTTCGGCGGTCCCAATGCCTGCGGATATACCCTGAACCTCCCTCTACCCCCGGAAACCGGGGAGGAAGGATTCCTCTATGCCCTGGAAAATTTGATCCTCCCTGTACTCAACGATTTTCAGCCCGACCTGATTATCAACTCGGCGGGACAGGATAACCATTACACTGATCCCATTACCAATATGCGTTTCTCCGCCCGAGGTTACGCCAGGCTTACCGAACTCTTGCAGCCCCACATCGCGGTCCTGGAAGGGGGCTACTCCATTGAAGGCGCCCTCCCCTATGTCAACCTAGGCATCATCCTGGCCCTGGCGGGGCTGGATTATTCCTACGTCCGCGAACCCGATTACAGCCCGGCTAAAGTATCTCAGCCCAAGGAAATTACCGACTATATTGCCCACCTGTGCCGCGAAACCTATGCAGCCTGGCAGCAGCGCGAGGAAATACGGGCGCAGACTGCCCGGGGGCAAAAACAAATCACCCGCCAGCGCCGCGTCTACTACGACACCGAAGGGCTCCTGGAAATACAAAAGGAGACCACCTTAGTTTGTGAAGAGTGTGCCGGCCTTACCTGGATAGAGTCCCGCTGTTCAGAGCGGGGCGAGCATATTTTGGCCATCTTCATTCCCCGGGATGCCTGCCCTCGCTGCCGCCAGGAGGGCGAAAGGCTTTTCCGGGAGGCCGAACGGCGTAGCTATACCCGTGTGTACCTCCAGGACCGGCCGCGGGATATATTACTTAAGAAATGAAACCTATTTGAGGCTCAGGAGCGAGCGTAAACCAAGCAGGCCTAGAAACAAAGCCGGATATGGTTCAGCTGTATTACCTAAAAGGCGCCGCGTATCAGCTCTATGGCTGCCACCTCTCCTCTTTTATTCAGCCATACGGCCACCACATCAAATCGACAGGGCTGCCCCCATAATCCCCGGTGTTTTAGATAATAGTCCGCCAGCCGGCGCAAGCGATTTTGCTTGCGCCAGTCTACCGATTCTTGGGGGGTACCCATAAGATTCGAGGAACGAGTCCTGACTTCCACAAAAACTATATCTCCGCCCTCTTCGGCCACTATATCTATTTCGCCCAAACCGCAACGAAAATTTCTCTCCTTTAAGCGGTAACCTCTCTCCTGAAGAAAAAAGGCCGCTGCGGCCTCCCCCTGTTTCCCTCTCTGCCTTTTGACTAAAGTCACTAACGGGTACCTCCCCAAAATTTTGGGGCCAGGAGCAAAATCCTCATCCTGGCCCTCAAGCAATTTTCTTTAAGGGGCAAGAAAAGCCATGGCCGAGTTAAAAGCGTAACTGGTAAGGGGAGTGGGATAGAGGCCGAAGAAAAAGAGTATAGCCAGAGATACGACCAGGGCCACTTGCATCCCCAGGGGCACATCTACAGACGGGCTGCCTGCCGGTGGTTCACCAAAATAGAGGGCTTTCACCACTTGCAAGTAGTAATATACGGAAACCATGCTCATAAGGACGCCCAAGATGGCCAGCCAGATATAGCCCCGGTTAATAACCGCCATAAACAGGTAAAACTTGCTCACAAACCCCGCCAGCGGCGGTATGCCGGCCAGGGAGAGAAGGGAAAAAAGCAGGGAGGCTGCCAACAAGGGTGAACGACGCGCCAGGCCCGTATAATCCTTTATCTCATCGCTTCCCCGGGCATTGTAAAAGGCTGTGACCGCCATGAAAGCTGCCATATTGGCAAATACATAGAGCATGGAATGGTACAGGATGGCGCCCACACCCAGAACGGAAAAGGCTACCACGCCCAGCAGCAAATATCCTGCCTGGGAAATACTCGAATAAGCCAACAACCTCTTGATATTCTTCTGGGGAATAGCCACCAAATTACCTATTACCATGCTTAAGACCGCCAGGGCAATGATTAACTCTGCCCAGAGGCTGTGAGTTTCGGGCAAAGCCCCGAAAAAGACGCGCAAGAAAGCTGCAAACCCGGCAGCCTTAGAAGCCACTGAAAGAAAACCGGTAACCGGGGTAGGTGCTCCTTCATATACATCGGGCGCCCACATATGAAAGGGTACGGCTGCCATTTTAAAGGCAAAACCCGCTAGGACAAAAACTATGCCCAGAGCCAAAAGAGGCGGTACACCATCGCCGGCTATAGCCAGGCGGATCTCCTTGATTATGGTACTGCCTGTAGCTCCGTAAATTAAGCTCAGGCCGTACAACAAAACCGCCGAGGACAGAGCTCCCAAGATAATATACTTAATACCGGCTTCGGCTGATTTCATATCGCCCTTGCGGCAGCATGCGAGGATACAGAGGCTAATGGTCATCAATTCCAGTCCTAGGTATAAAGTAATCAATTCGCCCGCTGAGGCCATAATCATCATGCCCAGGGTAGCTATAACTATTAAGGCATAAAACTCTCCTTCGCCGTACTTAAGTCGGCCAATATAATCGAAAGAGCATATGCAAGTTAGTACGGCAGCTGCTAGAAAAAGGACTTTAAAGTAGGTTCCCAGGGGATCGATTATATAACTGTTGAGAATCACGCCCCGGGCCTGCTTTAAGGCAAAGGCAACCGCCATAATACCTATTAACCCCACGGTGGCGAGGTAAGCTATCCCTCTCCTCTCCTCCCGCGGCACCAAGAGCCCCACAACCAGCAATCCCAGGCCCAGAGCAGCCGTCAAGAGTTCTACGCTCAGTAGCCGCCAAATAGCCATCTAGAAAATCCCCCCTATCGCCCGCGCAGCCTCGATCCTAGCCACCAGCGGCGCTACGCCGGTATTAATAAGATCCACCATAAAGGAGGGGAACAGGCCGAAGAAGAGGAGAGTAGAGCACAGCACCACAATGGGCACCAACTCTACCCCGCGGGCATCCTCCAGCTCGTCCCATTCAGGCTTGCGCGGTCCAAAAAAGGTCTTCTGCACTACTCGCAGAACATAAGTGGCCGTAATTACAATGCCTAAAATAGCCAAAATAGCTAAAATACGGTAGCTCAAAATGCCGCCCCACAGGGTTTGTTCCCTGGTAAAGGCTCCTAAGAAAATCAAGAACTCTGCAACGAAGTTATTAAGCCCTGGTAGACCTAACGAGGCCAGGCCACCTATCAGGAAACCGGCCGCTACCCGCGGCATCTGGTGGGCCAACCCGCCAAAGCGGGCGATCTCGCGGGTATGGGCTTTATGGTAAATATTGCCCACCAGAGCGAAGAATAGGGCGGTCATTATGCCGTGGGCGAACATCTGCGTCACAGCTCCGCTCAAACTTAATGTGTTAAGAGCCGCTATCCCCAACAACACATAGCCCATGTGGCTAACGCTGCTATAGCCGATGACAAATTTCAAATCCCTTTGGACCATAGCTATCATGGCCCCGTATACCACATTTACAATACAGAGCACCGCAATAAGGGGAGCCCAAAACTTGGCTCCTTCCGGGAAAAAGAAAACGCCCGCCCGGATTAAACCGTAAGCTCCTAATTTCATTAATACGCCGGCGTGCAGCATGCTCACCGCCGTGGGAGCCGCCACGTGGCCGTCCGGTGACCAGAGGTGCAGGGGCCATATGGGGACCAGCACCCCGAAGCCGATAAGCATGAGGAAGAAGACAAATTTTTGGAAGCCCAGATCATATTTCACTGTAGCCAGGGTTTGAATATCAAAAGTGGGATAGCCCAGTTGGTTGGCAGCATAGAGGAACAGGGCGATAATGCCGATCAAGGCAAAGGCGCTGCCCACCAAAAGATAGAGGGTTAACTTCATAGCTGCATATTCTTTCCTGGTGCTGCCCCATATACCGATAAGCAGATACATGGGAATTACTGCTACCTCAAAGAAGAGGTAGAAAAAGAAGAGATCGCGGGAGATGAACACGCCGAAAACCCCGGTAACCAGCATCAAAAGGAAAATGAAGAATTCTTTTATCCGGTTGGTCATATCCCAGGAGGCAAAGACCCCGGTAAAAATTACGATGGCCGTGAGCAATACCATGGGCAAACTTATTCCATCCACGCCTACAGAATAATTGATACCGAAGGCAGGCACCCAAGTAATGTCCTCCAAAAACTGCAGGCCACCTGCTGCCTGGTCATAGGCCACATAAGCATAGATAGACAGTACCAGGGAAACAAAAGTGGCCACTGCTGCTGTAATTTTAATGAGCAGTTGTTCCCTTTCCGGTATAAACAAAATCAGGATAAGCCCTATTACCGGCGCTAGAAGAATCGAGGTTAAAAGCGGAAAATTCATTTTATCCCTCCTATCACCGGCGCTGCCATCCAGATTACTAAGACAACTACCGCGGCAAAGATAACCAAGGCATAGGTGGGCAAACTACCGGTTTGCAGGTACCGCAATTTGCGCCCTGCCCAGCGCACCATATCTCCCACACCATCGAAAATACGATCTACCACGTGGCGGTCATGCCAGTTAAAGGCCTCGGCCAGTCCTAGAACTACCCTGCGGAAGAACCATAAGTAGGCCTCATCCACATAGTACTTGTTGTATAGGACCGTATAGATGCCTCGCCAGCGCTGGGCCAGAGCTTCGTGAGAAATAACCTCCCGGCCATAAATGAGCCAGGCCACGTAGATGCCTAACAAGGCCACCAGAGTAGAGGACACCATTACGAAGTAGTTGGGTTCCAGGTGATGGGGTTCGCCAAAATATACCCAGGAGCTGAACCCATTAGGCACAAAGGGAGCTCCTACAAAGCCCACCACCACCGATAATACGGCCAGTATAATCAAGGGTACGGTCATGACCCAGGGAGACTCATGACCATGAAGGCCGGCCCGTCTCGGTCCAAAGAAGGCCACAAAGATTAGGCGGAACATATAGAAGGCAGTCAAAAAGGCTACTATGGTGCCCAGGATATACAGCCCTGTATAGCCGTGGGTATAAGCTGCCAGAAGAATTTCATCTTTACTCCAAAAGCCTGCCAGGGGTGGGATTCCGGCCAGCGCCAGGGCGCCTATTATAAAGGTAATAGCCGTTATCTTCATATCTTTAGCTAAACCGCCCATGCGGAAAATATCCTGCACCTCCAGGGCATGAATAACACTGCCGGCTGCCAGGAAAAGCAAGGCCTTAGAGAAGGCATTAGTGGTCAGGTGGAACATACCCGCCGTCATACTCCCTACACCCATGGCCATGACCATATAGCCCAGCTGGCTTATGGTGGAATAGGCCAGGATACGCTTGATATCCCTCTGCACCACGCCGATGGTTGCCGCGAAAAGGGCTGTAAATCCGCCCACATAAGCCACAATCCACATTACCTGCGGTACACTGGCAAATAAGACAAAGGCTCGCGCCAGCAAATAAACACCGGCGGCTACCATGGTGGCCGCATGGATTAAAGCGCTAACGGGAGTAGGACCCTCCATGGCATCCGGCAGCCACACATGGAGGGGGAACTGGGCGGATTTGCCTATAGGGCCGATAAATACCAGGACAGCAGCCAGGGCTAAAAGCCCCAAGTTTTGGGCATGCGGTATAGCCTCGGCCAGCTCCCGGAAATTAAAGGTGCCGAACATAAGGAAAAGGAAGAAGAACCCCAGCATAAACCCGAAGTCCGCCACCCGGTTAGTAACAAAAGCCTTTAAACTGGCCCGGGCTGCCTCCGGTTTATGAAAGTAAAAGCCTATTAGCAAGTAAGAACACAAGCCTACCAGTTCCCAGAAGAAAAAGATCATGAAAAAATTATTGGCTACTACCAGGCCCAACATAGAAGCGCTAAAGAGGGATAGGTAACTGAAGAAAACGCTAAAACCGGGATCCCCGTGCATGTAGCCCACCGAGTAGATCTCTACCAGCAGAGCTACCAGGGTAACCACTAAGAGCATAACTGCTGTCAGGGGATCTATCAAAATCCCGGCTTCAATCCTTAATAACCATTCCTTGGGACCGGGAATAGCCAGCCAGTTGACGGCATATTCTACCGGCTTCTCCATAGTCACCCCAGTAAGCAGCACTTCCCGCAAAATACCTACGGCCAGGATAAAGGAAGCAGCAATGGCCGCAATACCCACCAGGGCGCTCAAGAGTCTCAGCCTACGGGTAATAAACACAATTACCAGAAAGGCCAGGGCCGGAAAAAGGGGTACCAGCCAGGCATATTCAATCATGGCTTGTCTTTCACCTGCCTATTAAGCAAATATTTTTTACCACTTAAGCCAGTCGGCTTCATCTACATTGCTGGCCAACCGCTGGCGGTAAAGATTGATGACGATGGCCAAGCCCACGGCCACCTCTGCTGCCGCTACCACAATTACAAAGATAACAAAAACCTGTCCCCCTACGTTCGCCGGGTTAAGAAAGCGATTAAAAGCCACCAGGTTAATATTGACTGCGTTCAGCATTAACTCTATACCCATCAATACTGCTATCGCATTCTTCTTGGCCAGGGCACCGAAAAGGCCTATAGTAAACAGAAGGGCGCCCAGGGCTAAATAGTGATTTAGCGTAATCATTTTTCCTGCTTCACCTCTCTTGCCAGCAGGATCGCGCCTATGATGCCCACCAGCAGCAGCACCGCCGCTATCTCAAAGGGGATGACAAAGGGGCCTAAAAAGGCTTCGGCAATAGCCCCTACCGTGTTCTCCGGCCAAGAGCCAGGCTGAGTCCCATAAGCGCTCCGGCCCAAGGCCAGTATTACTAGGATAAAGAGAGCCAGGGAAACAACCCCCGCTGCTGTGTGGTAGCTATTAAAAGGATTGCTCTTTCTGATATCCCCTCTCCTGGTAAGCATAACTCCGAAGATCACGAGGATAGCCACTGCGCCCGCATACACCAAGACCTGGACGGCTGCCAAGAATTCTGCTTCCAGTAAAAGGTAGATACCGGCTACCCCAATAAAGGTGAGAACCAGGTACAGGGCGCTGTGCACAATGTTAGAAAGCAATACTACCGCCAGAGCCGAACCAATAGTTATTGCTGCCAGAATCCAGAAGACAGCCAGGCTTGCGCCGCCCATAAAACTCCCTCACTCCCTTCTATTACTTAAACTGTCCCTTCCGCTGCCGAATACCCATTGTCTTCCGCCAAAACGTGGATAGTATCCTCATAATGGTAACAGGCCAGCTCAAAATCGGGCTTAAAATGCAAGGCTTGACTGGGACAGCTCTCCACACACAGGCCACAGAAAAGGCACTGCCCCAATTTCATACTGTATTTAGTTAAATGGCGCTTCTTATTCTCATCTCGCCGGCTTTCCACGCTAATCACATGGTTGGGACAGGCGTTGGCGCAAACCCCGCAGGCTGTGCATTTTTCCCTTTCCAGCACAAAGGAACCGTGCGAACGCGGAGCAAGTTTTGGGCGCCTTTCCGGATACTGCTCAGTGATGGCCCTGCCGAAGGCAAAATGCCAGGTAATGCTTAAACCTTTAAGCAATCCCTTCCCAAACACCCTCACCACCTCCCTGCAGATAGCAACTGGTAAATTTTAATACCTATACCCGTAACCAAGATATTGGCCAGGGACAGCGGCAAGAGAAACTTCCAGTTTATTTGCAGCAAATGATCAATCCGGATACGAGGGAAGGTCCAGCGTACCCACATAAAAAGGAGAATCATAATATAAACCTTAATTATAAACCATAACCAAGAGGGTAACCAAGGTCCCTGCCAGCCCCCTAGAAAAAGGGTTACGGCCAGGGCTGAAACACTTACCAGGTTGGCGTATTCGGAAAGATAAAAGAGAGCATAGCGCATGGCCGTGTATTCGACAAAGGGCCCGGCAATGATCTCCTGTTCCCCTTCCACCAGGTCAAAGGGGCCGCGATTAACTTCCGCGGTAGCAGCAATAAAATAGATCAAAAACGCCACCGGCTGTAAGAAGATAAACCAGATATCCTTCTGGGCTGCCACAATGTCCGAAGTCTTCAAAGATCCCACTAGCATAACTACTCCCAGGATAGAAAAAGTTAAGGGGATTTCGTAGCTCACCATCTGCGCTACGACCCGCATAGCCCCCAGGAGGGCATACTTGTTGTTGGCCGCCCAGCCGCCCATTAGTATGGCAATGGTGGTAGTAGAAGCTACGGCCAGGAAATAAAATACACCGATGTTCAGATCCGCAGCTATTATACCCTTGCCGAAGGGTATAACGGCATAGAGCATAATGGCCGGGATAAAGATGGCAATGGGCGCTATTATAAACACCCACTTGTCCACATGACGGGGGACTATATCCTCTTTGCCCAATAGCTTTAAAGCATCAACCACCGACTGCAGCAATCCATGGGGCCCTACTCTGTTGGGACCCAGGCGCTGCTGCATGTAAGCGCTGACTTTCCGTTCCAGGTAAATCAGGTAAATAGCATTCAAAAACACAAAGGCCAGCACGCCCACCAAGTAAATAAGCCCTGTAAGGAGGCTATTTAGCCAGGGAGGAAAGCCCCACCCGGTTAACCATATTGTTAGAATATTCTCCGCTGCCGGCATACCTCCACTCCCCTAAAGATAAAATTCTTTTTCCCTTACCGGTCCACCTCGCCCAGCACTATATCAATAGAGGCCAGGGTGACCACTGCGTCCTGGATGGTTCCGCCATAGGCCATCAGGGGAAAGGCCCCTAAATTCACAAAGGAAGGGCTATGAATATGCAGCCGGTAGGGCTTGGTTGAACCATCGCTTACCAGGTAAAATCCTAAAATCCCCTTGGCCCCTTCAATCTGGTGGTAAACTTCCCCCTTGGGCGGTCTTATTACCCTCGGCACCTTGGCCATTATGGGACCCTCGGGCAAATCCCTTAGAGCTTGCTCAATGATCCTAGCGCTCTGCTCTATCTCTAAAATCCGGATTACAAAGCGGTCATAGGCATCGCCATTACTTAAGGTAGGAACCTCAAATTCGAAGCGGTCATAAATACCGTAGGGTTTAACTTTACGCAGATCAAAGGGCAAACCGCAGGCCCTTAAATTGGGCCCAGTAATACCGTAAGCCAGGGCTGTTTGCAAATCGATCTTACCCACTCCCCGGCAACGGGCCTGGAAAATTTCATTTCCCGTAATAAGGCCGTTCAGCTCCTCTAGCCCCCGGGGGAGTTCGGCCAGGAAGCTTTTCAAGGCCGGGATAAATTCAGAAGGAATGTCGGCGGCCACACCGCCAATGCGCATGTAGCTTAAGGTTAGGCGGGAACCACAAGTCATTTCAAAAAGATCCAGGATCTTCTCCCGGTCCCGGAAAGGCGGAAACCAGGCCGTCCAGCCGCTTACGTCTAGAGCCATAGAAGCCAGCATTACCTGGTGGCTAGCTATACGGGAAAGTTCCGCCATAATAATGCGCAAGTACTCGGCCCTTTCAGGCACTTCAATACCCATGAGCTTTTCTACTGTCTGCACGTATCCCAAATTGTTAAGCATGGCAGCCAGGTAATCCAAACGATCCGTATAGGGGATCACCTGGGTGTAGGTCCGGTCTTCAGCCAGCTTCTCGATACCCCGGTGGAGATAACCTATAACATTTTCTACCCCTACCACCGTCTCGCCATCCAGCGTGAGTATAGCCCGGTAAACCCCATGGGTACTGGGATGCTGTGGACCCATATTAAGAATTATCTCTTCGGTGGCCAGCTGAGGCTCAGGTTTCATTCGCGCTCACCCCTTCCTCTCTAGCTATTAGGAAATCCTTCCGCAACGGATGACCTGTAAAATCATCCGGGCACAGAATGCGCTTTAAATGGGGGTGGCCGGAAAAGACTACCCCCAGCAGGTCATAAGTTTCCCTCTCCTGTACGTTGGCCGCCGGCCACAAATTAACTAGAGAAGGTACCTGGGGTTTCGCGCGCGGTACCTGCACTTTAACTCGAATTGCTTGCCCCCCGGGCACCGCCAACAAATGGTATACCAAAATTAACTGTTCTTCAGCTGGCAAGTCCACGCCTGTCAAGTCGGCCAGAAAATTAAAACCATATTCTTCTTTTAACGCAACCATAACTTCCAAAAATTGTTCCACCGGTACTAATAACGTAGGCATATCGAGGCCTTCGCTAAGCTCAAGGCCGGGAAAACGCTCTTTTAACTCCATCATTTTTGCTTCACCAACGTGATTTCAGGATTTATAACTTTGTCCCTTAACTTTAGCAGACCATGGATCAACGCTTCCGGTCGCGGAGGACACCCGGGAACGTAAACATCCACCGGTACAATGGTATCCACGCCGGGGACAACGTTATAAGAATCTACAAAAGGGCCGCCGCTAATGGCGCAGCTTCCCATGGCTAAAACCCACTTGGGGGCCGGCATTTGCTCATACAGCCTTCTTACCAAAGGCGCCATCTTGTGCGTCACGGTACCGGCCACGATCATTAGGTCCGCCTGGCGCGGAGAAGGACGAAATACTTCGTAGCCGAAGCGGGCTATATCATAGCGGGCTCCGCCGGTGGCCATCATTTCAATGGCACAACAGGCCAGGCCAAAAGTAAGCGGCCAAAAGGAGTGAGCCCGGCAATAATTCAGCAGTTTTTCCAGAGAAGCCAGAAGTATATTCTGGGGCATTTCCACTTCCTGGGGTTTTAACCTTACTATAGCCACTCCAGTGCTCCCTCCTTCCACGCGTACCAGAGGCCCAGGACCAGGATGGCAATGAAAATGAGCATTTCAATAAAGGCAAATAAACCCAGAACTTTGAACTTCACCGCCCAGGGATACAAGAAAACAGTCTCCACATCAAACAACAAGAAGATAAGGGCATAAAGAAAATAACTGATTTTAAATTGGACCCATGTGGGCCCTTTGGTTTGCAGCCCGCACTCATAAGTTTCCTGCTTATCACCTGCTGCTACCCCTTTGGGCCTTACAAACCAGTTAGTGACTATCGCAGCCACAGCTACGCCTATAGCTCCCAGCAAAAATACAGCCACAATGATATATTGATATAGTATTTTTGAACACCTCCTCAAAAAAATTGAACAAAAATCTATGTATCTATTCGCCACTGAGAGCAGAATTCCTGCTGTTTCCTAAACTCTCCAGCTTAAAGCTGCGCCGGTGGATAGGGCTGGGACCGCGTAGGGCTAGGGCTGCCCGATGTTCGGGAGTGGGATATCCTTTATGCCGGCTAAAACCGTATCCGGGAAAGGCTTTGTCATAATTTTCCATAAGCTTATCCCTGGCCACTTTGGCTATAATAGCCGCAGCAGCTATAGACGCGCTTAAAGTATCTCCCCCCACCAAAGGGGTCTGGGGAATTTTTATGCCCGGCAGATAAAAAGCATCTACCAGAATATGCTGGGGTGTAAGCTTTAAGGCCGCTACCGCTCGCTGCATGGCCAAACGAGCAGCCACGGCAATATTTAAACAGTCTATCTCCACGACCGAAGCCCACCCTATAGCCCAAGCCAGGCTCTTTTCCTTTATTTCCACTGCTAAAATCTCTCGCTGCCGGGGTGATAGCTTCTTGGAATCCGCCAAGCCTGGCAGGTATAGTCCTGCAGGTAAAATTACGGCACCGGCAGCCACCGGCCCCGCCAGGGGACCTCGCCCTACTTCATCAACCCCGGCTATGTAATTTATCCCCTGGGAAAGCAAGTTCCGTTCCCAGGTATAAAGCTCCTCCTCCATCCCCCAACTCACCTATTTTAGATTAACATCAGTAAGCCCATGTTTCAAGGCGTAAACTGCTGCCTGTGTGCGGTCTTGTACCCCGATCTTGCGAAATATCCTTGTTAAATGGTTTTTAACAGTTTTTTCGCTGATATATAATCGAGTGGCTATCTGCCGATTGGAAGCTCCCTTGCTTACATAGGCTAAGATTTCCTTTTCTCGAGGAGTTAGGTTTACTTCAGCCCCTTGCCCTTTATCCACCTTGACTTCTTGCAAAAAGCGTAATACCTTTTTGGTTACACCCGGGTGCATGGCAGGAATACCCTCAGCCACTTGTAAAACTGCATTAAGGAGCCCTTCCGCACTGATATCCTTTAGAATATAGCCAGCGACTCCGGCCTTCAATAATTCGACTATATACTCTTCATCGTCATGTATAGTTAGAGCTATAACCGCTGCTTGCGGCACCTCTTGCCGGATGATTTTGGTGGCCTCAATACCGTTTAAAACAGGCAGGTTGATATCCATCAAAATAACGCGAGGCTTCAAATGCCGGGCTAAATCTATGGCTTTTTTACCATCCTCCGCTTCGCCCACCACTACCAGGCGGGAGTCCAAAGCCAGAATTTTGCGTATTCCCTCCCGCACCAGCGGATGATCGTCAGCAATTAAGACAGTTATTTTGTTTTCATACTCCACTTCTACCCTCCCCCTTCGCCCTCATCAATGCCTTCCTTCCTCTCCTCCCCTGGCCATTCCAGGGTTATCCTTCCTAGCTCGCCTCGACGGAACTCGTTGATCAAGCTCAAGGCCGCCCTTTCCTGGTCTACTTCACCCCCTGTTAACAAAAAGCCGCGTTGCCGGCCGATTTCTTCCAGGATTTCCTCCGTCGGTTCCTCACTTTTCCAGCGATCCTGCTGTTGGAGCACCCTTACCAGTTCGCCGGCTATTTTTTCCGGCTGAGCTATTACTTCAGGAACGCAGCCCAAAGCCGCCAGGAGCAAGGCCTCCCTGGAGTCCCCCTGCGGGAAAGTTACAATTCCCGGGGTGTCCAATATCTCCCACCCGTCCGGCCGGCGCACCCACTGAGGTCCCCTCGTTATACCCGGTCGGTCCCCGGTCCGAGTTACGGCCTTACCCACCAGCCGGTTGAGCAAGGAGGATTTGCCTACATTGGGAATGCCCGCTATCATAACCCTTAGAACGGACCGCTGAATTCCTCGCCGGCTTAACTTTTCCTTTTTACGAGTGGCAAGTTCCTTAAGCATTTGCTTTAATCTGTTTAACCCCTCACCTGTTTTGGAGTTGACCGCTACTGCTGGGGTTCCCTGTAGGTTAAAATAATTTAGCCACTTCCTGGTAGCCAGTGGGTGGGCCAAGTCAGCCTTGTTTAAAACAAGGATTAAATTTTTGTCCCTTAATAATTTTCCTAGTTCAGGGTGGCGACTAGAAGCAGGCAAACGGGCATCTACCACCTCGAGTACCACATCCACTACCTTCAAATAACGCTGCAAAGTTAAAGGGACAGGCACAGCCTCACCTACTTATCTTATCAGGCCCAGCCGGTTTAAAGGCCAAAAAATGAGCACCGCCTTACCAATAATAAATTTGCGCTCCAAGGGGCCCCAAACACGACTATCTGCACTAATATTTCGGTTATCTCCCATCATGAAATAAGTATTGGGCGGAACTTTTAGGGGACCAAAATTGCTATAAACCACTCCAGGAGGCAGATAGGTTTCTACCAGAGGTTCGCCGTTAACATAAATCTTATTGTCATGGGCTTCTACCGTATCACCACCCACAGCAATGACCCGCTTAATATAATCACGGTTAGGTTCTAGGGGATAACGAAAAACTACTACATCTCCCCGCTGAGGTTCACCAAAACGGTAGGCCAGCCGGTTAACGAGTATACGATCCCCAGGGTAAAGGGTGGGTTCCATGGAACGGGAAGGAATATAAAAGGGTGTTATTAAAAAAGCCCTAATAATAAAAGCCAGGATACCCGCCATTATCAGAGCTTGTAACAGTTCTGTAAGGAAGGACCCCTTCTTTGCTTCTTTTTTTTCCGTAATATCCATATCCATCACCAATTTAGACCTCCTAAAGTTAAACAAGGGGCTGCCTCTCAACCAACCCCTTGTTGTGATAACTATCTTTCATCCTTAATGCGAGCCGCCTTGCCCACGCGCTCCCGTAGATAGTACAGCTTAGCGCGCCTCACGTCACCCCTGCGTACCACTTCTATGCGTTCAATGCGGGGCGAATGCAACAGGAAAATTCTTTCCACGGCTACACCGTAAGAAACGCGACGTACGGTAAAGGTTTCCTGGGAACCTTTGCCCCGGCGACCGATGACCACACCTTCAAAAACCTGGATACGTTCGCGGTTACCTTCTATAACTTTAATGTGCACCCGGACAGTATCACCAGGCTTGAAGGAGGGAATATCCTGGCGCATTTGCTCCTTTTCCAGAGTCTCCATTATGTTCATGTCCTAGCCCTCCTTTCCCGCTGGTGCACCAGCAAATATTATATCATGTCCTTTCTTTCCTTTACAATCTCAGCCAATAAACGACGGTCTTCCTCTGTCAGATTAACCTTGCTTAAAACATCAGGCCTTCTTTCCAGGGTACGTTCCAAGGCCTTCTTCCGGCGCCAGATCCTTATTTTTTCATGATCCCCGGAGAGGAGAACGTCCGGCACTTCTAGACCGCGAAAGGAACGGGGTCTCGTATATTGAGGGTATTCCAGTAGGCCCCAGGTAAAGGAGTCCTCCCAAGGCCCGTCTTCTGCCCCCACGGCTCCCGGTAAGAGCCTGGTAATAGCATCGATCAAAACCATGGCCGGCAGTTCTCCCCCAGTCAGGACATAGTCGCCGATAGAAATTTCCCGGGTAGCCAAATGCGTGCGTATCCTCTCATCCACGCCTTCGTAATGGCCACAGATAAGAATCAACCAGTCTTCTCTGGCCAGCTCAATGGCCATGTCCTGGTCAAACACCTCTCCCTGGGGAGAGAAAAGAACTATCGGGGGACGCTTATCCGTTACCCCTTGTAACAAAAACTCCACAGCCCGGAAAACGGGCTCGGGTTTTAAGATCATACCCGGACCGCCGCCATAGGGATAATCGTCTACTGTGCGGTGTTTGTCCTGGGAGAAATCGCGGATATTTACTAGATTGATTCGCAATATTCCCTTCTCCCGGGCCCTCTTAATGATGCTCTCGTTCAGGGGACCGCTAAACATCTCGGGAAAAAGGGTTAATACGTCAATCCGCACTGGAGATTTATCCCCCTAATCCAGCAATCCGGGTAATAGCTTCACCTTGATAGTTTTTCTAGCTATATCGATTTCTTTTACTACCTCTTTAAGGGCCGGAATTAAAATCTCCTTGGCCCCCGGGCCTCCGACGATGAAAACATCATTGGCCCCTGTCTGCTGGACATCCTTGAGCTCCCCCAGTAACTCCCCTTCTTCTGTATACACGCGGCAACCTACCAGCTGAAAAATGTAGTATCTCCCCGGGGGTAAAGGCTCTACTTCCCAGGGTTCTATCTCTAAAATGGCTCCTCGCAGCTTTTCAGCTGCAGTCATATCAGGAATTTCAGCAAACTTGAGGATTACGTTTCTTCCCTGAAGGCGAGAGTCGGTAACGGTCAAACAGCAACTTCCCTCGTCGCGCAAAAAAAGTCTAGTTCCCGGACGAAAACGCTCCGGAAAATCCGTCCACGGCCACACCTTTACCTCACCCCGGTGACCGTGGGTGGAAATCACTTTACCTACAGCAATGCGTTTTCCACTATTTTCCATCATAAGCTTACTAAATAATTTCCACCACCACCCGCTTGCCTTCGCGAGCGGCTGCCGCCTTAACTACCGTACGAATAGCCCGGGCGATGCGCCCCTGCTTGCCGATAACCTTCCCCATATCCGACGGTGCTACCCTCAGCTCCAGGATTACCGACTTTTCTCCCTCAATTTGAGTTACGCTTACTTGTTCCGGATTGTCCACAAGAGCCTTAACCAGAGTTTCTACCAACTCTTTCACAGTTGCACCCCCTTGCTTACTTGGCCTCTTTAGCAGCTAGAAATTTCTGCCAAACTCCTGCCTTTTTCAAAAGCGCCCGAGCTGTTTCCGAGGGCTGAGCCCCTACATTCAACCACCGCAAGGCCTTCTCTTCGTCTATGGATATTTCCTCGGGCTGCCGAACCGGGTTATAGTACCCCAGCTCCTCAATTACCCGGCCATCCCGGGGAGAGCGGGAATCGGCTACCACTAGTCTGTAAAAGGGAGCCTTTTTGGCGCCCATCCTTTTAAGCCTGATTCGGGTTGCCACTGTACCTCTTTCACCTCCTTATTAAAGTTAACTTACCAGAAGGGAAATTTTCCCTTACTTTTGAACTTCTTACCTCCGCTGAGCTCGCCCAAACGCTGCATTAACTTTTGTACTTCGTGAAATTGGCGCAGTAACCGGTTAACATCCTGTACCCGGGTACCGCTACCTGCGGCGATCCTTCTTTTGCGGCTGGCATTAATAATACTGGGATTCCGCCTCTCCTCAGGTGTCATGGACTGGATGATAGCCTCTACATGCAGAAGCTCCTTGGGGTCCAGTTGAAGTTCCCTTAGTTGCTTCCAGGGGCCTACACCCGGCAAAAGGCTTAAGAGCTCCTCCAAGGGTCCCATCTTCTTCATCTGCTTTAGCTGCTGCAAAAAGTCTTCCAGAGTAAATTCCTGCTGCCGCAGTTTCCGCTGGAGTTCCTGGGCGTGCTCCTGGTCCAGGGCAGCCTGGGCTTTCTCAATAATAGTGAGAACATCGCCCATGCCCAAAATCCTGGAAGCTATGCGGTCCGGATGAAAGGTTTCCAGGGCGTCAGTTTTTTCCCCTACACCGATAAATTTAATAGGGCACCCAGTAACGGCCCGGACCGACAGGGCCGCCCCACCCCGGGTATCGCCATCTAACTTGGTCAAAATAACCCCCGTTAACCCCAGCTGCTGGTGAAAAGTTTCCGCCACTCGCACGGCATCCTGCCCGGTCATAGCATCCAGCACCAGCAGTATCTCGTGGGGATTAAAGGCTTCCTTTATGGCCCTGAGTTCGGCCATCATTTCTTCATTGATATGCAAACGCCCTGCTGTGTCCACAATCACGGGATCATGGCCAAATTTACCGGCATGCTCCAAGGCTAGCTGTACAATTTTAAGGGGGTTCCGCTCTCCCTCTAAACTAAAAACCGGTAGCTTTACCTGTTCTCCTAGAATCTGCAGCTGTTTAACGGCCGCCGGGCGATAGACATCAGCAGCCACCAAGAGGGGCCGCCGACCCTGTTTGTGGCAATGAGAGGCTAATTTGACCACTGTGGTCGTCTTGCCCGCTCCCTGGAGCCCTACTAGCACTATAACTGTGGGCGGGTGGCTGGCCCAATTTATTTTGGTTTCACCACCCCCCATAAGAGCGGTTAATTCTTCATAAACAACTTTTACTACTTGCTGGCCCGGAGTAAGGCTTTTCAAGACCTCCTGGCCGACAGCCCTCTCCTTAACCTTATTCAGGAAATCCTTTACAACCTTAAAATTGACATCTGCTTCTAGCAGAGCGAATCTTATCTCCCTCAGCGCTTCATTGACATCAGCTTCGGTGAGCTTCCCTTTGCCCTTAAGTTTCTTTAACGTGTTTTGCAGTTTTTCCGCCAAGGAACTGAAAAGCATCATCATGATCCTCCCTGAGCTCCATTAGTATCCCATGGCCATGTAAGGAGCTGGTCCAACAATTCCAAGGCTTTCTCAAACTCCTCCCAGCACTTGCTCTGGCGAAAGGTTATCAAGTGACGGACTATTTCTTCCAATTTTTCCCTTTCCTGTAAGTAACGAGCTAAATACCCCAGACGAGCTTCATACTCCTCCAGGGCTTTCTCGGCCCGCTGTAGGCCATCATAAACAGCTTGACGGCTCACCTGGCACAGAGCCGCAATTTCTCCCAGAGAGAGATCATGATGATAGTGCAGTTCCAGCCATTGACGCTGTTTAGGGGTAAGCAGAGGGCCGTAAAAATCATACAACCGGCCAATGCGTGTCAGGCGATCTAAAACGTTGGCCATCGGCTTTAGATTATAACCCCTCTGTATCGGGCTGTCAAGGGCATTACTTTGACAGCCCCTTAAGTAAGGCTGTCCGGCCGTTGACTTCAGCATAAATTCGTTCTAAATCCAGGGTTTTTAGCTGGCGGCCGGCCATCAAAACCCGGCCATTGACGATAACCGTATCTACATCGCTCCCCCGGGCCGAGTAAACCAGATGGGCGATTACATCATTATGGGGTTGCCAGTGGGGTACCCGAGTATTGACCAGAATAATATCCGCCTTCTTACCCACTTCCAAACTACCGATATCTTTCTCCAGCCCAAGCGCCTTAGCCCCGTTGATAGTGGCCATGGCCAGGGCCTCGTCTGCCTTAAGGGCAGTAGGATCACCGGAAATCCCTTTAGCCAGGAGGGCAGCCGTGCGGGTTTCCTCCAGCAGGTCCAAGTTGTTATTGCTAGCAGCGCCGTCGGTTCCCATGGCCACCACCACCCCAGAGGCCAGCATAGCAGGTACTGGCGCTACGCCGCTGGCCAATTTCAAGTTGCTCTCTGGGCAGTGCGCTACTCCCACTCTATTCTCGGCCAAAAGGTTTATCTCTTCTTCTGTTAAATGTACGCAATGAGCGGCTAAAGTGGGTACCTGGAACAACCCTAATTTGGCTACATGGGCTACCGGCCGCAAGCCATATCTGGCCTGTATCTCCTCTACTTCCTGCTTCGTTTCGGCCAGATGAATGTGCAGGCCTACACCCAGCTTGGCGGCCCGGTCGGCCACCTTTACCAGATAATCAGGTGAGCAGGTATAAGGAGCATGGGGGCCCAGCATGGTAGTAATACGGCCTTCTCCGGCGCCATGCCACTCGCGAACCAGACTTTCCCCTGCCTTCAGCCTGAGTCCCGCTACGTCCTGCACGCCTATAAGGCCCTGGCTGAGGCAAGCCCGCACTCCGGCCTCTACTACGGCCCGGGCCACCATGTCCATATGAAAATACATATCCGCAAAAGTGGTGGTACCCGAACGGATCATTTCCGCTAAAGCTAGCTGGGCGCCCCAGTAGATATCCTCCTTTTGTAGTTTGCCTTCCAGGGGCCAAATTTTGTCTTCCAGCCACTGGCGCAAAGGCAGATCATCTGCGTAGCTCCGGAAGAGAGTCATGGCCGCATGGGTGTGGCAGTTTACCAGTCCGGGCAGGGCCACCATATCTTCGGCCAAAATTGTTTCTTCGGCTTCCCAGGCGGAAGGCAGGTCTCTCTCAGGGCCCACATAGGCCAGGCGGTCATCCTCGATAGCTATAGCCCCCTTGGCAATAACCGGGCCTCTGACGGGAACGATGGTACACCCTTTGATGAGCAGTTTGCCCAAGGCTTGTTCTCTCCCTTCGTGTTAAGTCTTAACCTTTTTACTCCTCTCTTCCGCCAAATAAAGCCAGGGCGAATTCTCGGGGGCGGAATTCCTCCAAATCATTCAGCCCTTCCCCTAAGCCCACTAATTTCACCGGAATCTTTAACTCGTTTACAATAGCCAAAATAACCCCGCCTTTGGCCGTACCGTCCAGCTTGGTTAAAACGATCCCGGTAACGCCCACGGCTTCGTGGAAAAGTCGGGCCTGGGAGAGGGCGTTCTGGCCGGTGGTGGCATCTAACACCAATAGCACCTCGTGAGGGGCTCCCGGCAACTCTCGCTCAATGACCCGGCGAATTTTTTTCAGTTCCTCCATCAAATTGGTCTTGGTCTGTAAGCGACCGGCCGTATCCACCAGCACTACTTCCGCCTGCCGGTTACGCGCCGCCTTCAGGGCATCAAAGACCACCGCTCCAGGGTCTGCCCCAGGCTGATGCCGTATGAGCTCTGCCCCCGCCCGCTCGGCCCAAATAGCCAGTTGCTCGGCCGCTGCAGCCCGGAAGGTATCAGCAGCCGCCAGTATCACCCTTTTCCCTTGCTGCCGCAGGCGATAAGCAAGTTTACCGATGGTGGTTGTTTTACCTGTGCCGTTAACCCCTACTATTAGAATAACAGTGGGAGCGGAAGGTGACCAATTTAAGCGCGGCACCTCTTCGCCCAGCAAGCTTACCACTTCTTCTTGTAGTATAGCACTCAAGGAAAAGGAATCAACGATATTTTCTTTCTTGGACCTCTGGCGCAGCGTTTCTACTAGCCTGAGGGTAGTAGCGACGCCCACATCTGCCGTAAGTAAGATTTCCTCCAGTTCTTCAAAAAAATCCTCATCCAGGTGTTTTTTTCCTCCCAAAAGGTTCACCAGGCGACCGGCTATATTTTCCCTGGTCTTGGCCAAACTATGTCTGAGCTTTTTTAGTACCTCCAACTTTAAACACGTACCTCCTCTTAGGCCGAAATCTGTTCCATGCGCACCGAAACCAAACGGGAAACACCTTCTTCTTCCATGGTTACCCCATAAAGCACGTCGGCAGCTTCCATAGTGCCCTGACGGTGGGAGACGACGATAAATTGTGTCTGCGCCGCGAAGGAGCGCAGCAGCCTGGCAAAGCGCTCCACATTGGCATCGTCTAAGGCCGTGTCAATTTCATCGAAGATACAGAAGGCCCTCGGCCTTACCTTAAGGAGGGCAAAAATAAAAGCCAAAGCAGTTAAGGACTTTTCTCCTCCCGAAAGCAGAGCCAAATGCCGCGTTTTTTTGCCTGGCGGCTGGGCCATAATTTCCACCCCAGCCTTTAAGATATCTTCTTCTCCGGTCAGCACGAGTTCAGCTGTACCCCCGCCAAAAAGCTCGCCAAAAAGGGCACTAAAGGCTTTTTGCACAGCATGCAAAGTAACCTGCAGCTTTTGAGCCATAAAAGCATCTATTTCTTGCAGAGCTTTTTGCAGGGCCGATCTACCGCCCTCTAAATCGGCAATTTCGGAGGTCAGCTCCTGGTAGCGATCGTGCAATCTTTTGTATTCCTGAATAGTTCCCGGATTAACTTCGCCCAATTTCTCCAATTCCGCTGCCAGCCTAGTTTTTGTTTCTTCAGCTTTTCTGGTCAAATGAGGATAGGGTCTGGCCACCACCTCCTGCCAGTTGGGTCCGTACGTAACCGTTAACTGCTGGTAACCGTGTTCTATAGTAGTTTCCAACCGTGCTAAATTTATCTCCTCTCGCTGCAAACGGCAGTTCAAGCTGGCTATTTCCTCGGACAACGCCTCTTTTTGGCTCTGGAGCTGGTTGTGCTCTTCCTGCCGTTTCTCTTCAACCTCTTCCTGGGCCTGAAGGGTGGCTTCCAGCCGGGAATAGTCTTCAGTGAGGCTTTTTATTCTTTCCACTAAGTTATTATATTCAGTTTGCAGGTTATCACTGGCCTTCAGAGCTTCTTCCTGCCCTCTCTCAAGCTCTTGCTGTTTGCGCACCAGGTTTTCTAACCGCCTGTCTAAAGAAGCCAGACTGGCCTTAAGCTCCCTGGCCGTCACTTGGAGCGTATCCAGTCGGGCCTTGACACCTGCCAGCTGTTGGCGATGCTGCAGCAGGGCTTCCTCTACCCGGGCCAACTCCTCCTGGCCTTTTTTCAATTCCTGCTCCAAGCTTTCCTTTTTGGCTCCTAGAGCGGCCAATTCCTCCTCTATGAGCTTTTTCCTGTGGCCGGCACCTAGGGAAACACCTGCTATTTGGGCTAACTCTTCCTTTTTAATCTTTATTTTTTCTTCTAAACCCTTGGATTCCTCAACGGCATCGCTTATCTTCTGCAAAAGCAGGTGAATTTTATTGCGCAAAGTAGCTATCTCCTGCTCCAACCGGGCAAGTTGCCCACGCCTTTCCTCCAGGGAGGAAGTTAGCTCTTTTTCCTCTTCTCTCCCGGCTGTCAACCCGGAATTAACCTCTGCCAACTCCCTTTCCCAGCGCCTGATCTCCGAGGTTTGGCTGAAGAAACTGCGCCGTTTATAGCCGGTTCCACCGGTTATGGGCCCCTGGGGTTGAATCAGCTCCCCATCTAGGGTGACCAGCCGTACGGGAGCCCGCAACCGGGGAGCTAACGCCAGCGCCTGTTTCAGTTCGGCTACAATAATGGTGTGCCCTAAAAGGTACTGCACGGCAGGCTTCAAGTCCTCTTCATATTGGACCAGTTCCGAAGCTATCCCCAAGACACCCTCTTCTTGCAATATCCACCTGGCATCTACCGGGAGAGCTCTGGGACTGAGCCACTCCAGAGGCAAGAAAGTAGCCCGCCCCCGGCGGGAAGCCTTAAGAAATTTAATAGCCTCCTCCGCATCCCGGGCAGTGCGCACAATTATGTTTTGAGCCGACGAACCCAGGGCTATTTCTATAGCTCTTTCCAGCCCGGGAGGGACCACTATTTTTTCGGCTACTACCCCCAGGATGCCGGTTCCTATTTTTCCTTCCTCGCTGGCAGCCAGTACCAGCTTTACTCCTTCTCCGAATCCTTCGCGCTCCCGCTGAGCCTGGTGCAATACCCTTAAATTGGCCAGGGCCATCTGGCGTCGTTCTTCTAGAGATTTTAAACGGCGCTGCAGTTCTTTTAATTCCTTTTCCTGCCAGGGCAGTTCACCGGCCAGCAGATGTTTCTCGGTCTCCAGGAGTTCCAACCTGGCTTCCAGGTCCTTAAGTTCTTCACGCCAGGCGCTTATCTCTCCTTGTAGCCGGTCGAGCCTCAAGGTTAGCTCCTGCAGCTCCTGCTTTCTGCTACCAAGGTGGCGTTCTTCCAGCCCCTGGCGCTCTTCCATTCTGGTCCGTTCACCTTTAAGGAGGGAAATATCCTCCTCGATCCTGCGCATCTCTTCTTGTAAACGGGCCAGGTGATTCAAGCAATTGGCCTTCAAGGTTTGCTCTTCTTTTATTACCTGTTCCAGCCTGGCAGTTTCTATCCTTAGGTTCTCTTCTTCCTCGCGCAAAGCCTCCAGGCGGTTCTTACCAGTTTCCCTTTCCTGGTTCAGGAGCCTCTCCTCTTGCTCCAGCGAAGAAGCCTCTTTTTGATATTCCCGGTACTGGTTGGTCAGGCTCTCCAATTTTTGCTTGACCAGCTCTCTCTCCCCACAGGCCCGCTCCAGCTGCGTCTGGAGGTTTTGCAGCGCCCTTTGGAGCTTCTGCTTCTTTATTGTCCCTTCCTCAATTTCCCGGCTCTTTTCCGCCAAAATCCGGGTTAATTGGTCTTTTTCCTTCTCTAGCTTTACCAGGGTTTCCTTAATCTCCCGCCTGAGCTGATAAATCTTATCCCGTTTTCTAGCCAAATTTTTGAGCCTTTCCGCCTCCTGGACCAGTTCCACCAGCTTAAGGACCCGCACCAGTTTCAGGTGCCGCCGTGCCCGATCAGCTTCTTGCTTTAAAGGACGTAATTGTAATTCTAGCTCATTTAAAATATCCCTTAAGCGTACTAGATTCTGTTCCGTCTCTATTAGCCGCTGTACCACCTGTTCCTTACGCCAGCGATAACGGGCTATGCCGGCTACTTCTTCTAAAAATAAACGCCTTTCCTCGGGCTTAAGGGTTAAAATCTCTTCTAGCTTCCCTTGGCCTATAATAGCAAATTTTTCCTTACCTGCGCCCGTATCTAAAAACAGCTCCTGTATATCCCGCAAGCGGCACTGGACTTTATTCAACTTGTACTCGCTCTCACCCGAGCGCATAATACGCCGCGTAATGGCTATTTCCGGATAATCGAGGGGTAAAGCGCCATCACTGTTATCTAAAATCAGGGTAACTTCAGCTAGGCCCACCGGACGGCGTTTTTCGCTGCCGGCAAAAATAACATCTTCCATATGGGCTCCTCTAAGAACCCTGGCGCTCTGCTCGCCCAATACCCAAGCAATGGCATCGACAATATTGCTTTTACCGCTCCCGTTAGGACCCACAATACAGGTGATGCCAGGGCCAAACTCTAACCTGATCTTGTCCACGAAGGTTTTAAAACCTTGCATCTCCAGAGCCTTCAGCAACAAGGATGCTTTGACCTCCATAAAAGAAACTGCTCGCTTAGAGCAGTTCCCCTTTTCGCTGGTAATTTTTATTGTTTATCTAGGTTCGACAATAAATCTTATAGCGGTTCTTGTTTCCCCATCAATATTAATTTCAGTAAAGGCGGGGATCATCACCAGGTCGATTCCATTGGGTGCGATAAAACCGCGGGCAATGGCTATAGCTTTAACTGCTTGGTTTACGGCGCCTGCGCCTACTGCTTGTATTTCCGCTCTACCGTATTGGCGAAAGACAGCTGCCAGAGCCCCAGCTACAGCCTTAGGATTAGATTGTGCGGATACCTTTAGTACCTCCATGGTCCTCCTCCCTCGATCTGGAATTCGTTTCTCACTAGGGATTGTGTAACTTTCTTTCTCGCGTCTTGCTCTAAAAAGTTATAGAATATTATTTCGACGCAGAAGTTACAAATCCTTCCTTTGTAATAACCCTTGATCAACTAGGAGAAGGGCCTTCTTCGGCGGAAATGAGCAAGGCCAGGGCTGCCCGGGCAGCCTCTTGTTCAGCTTCTTTTTTACTCTTCCCTTCACCAGTCGCCAATAACCTGCCCCGGTAAAAAACTCCTGCTTTAAATTGTTTAGCGTGATCAGGCCCCCATTCGGCCAAAATCTGATAGCTTACATTATCCGTTCCCCTTTTCTGCACCCATTCCTGCAACCTCGTTTTACTATCCATTATCCTCCGGCTGTCCAATTCCTTAAGAGAATCAGCAAATAGCTGGCGCACCAGTCTTTGAACCACGGATAAACCTTCTGTAAGATATAAACTGCCTATTACAGCTTCCAGAGCGTCGGCTAAATTAGAGGGGCGCTGTCGTCCGCCGCTTTGCTCTTCGCCATAGCCCAACAAAAGCAGGTCCCCTAACCCTAACCGACGGGCAGCCCGAGCCAGGCTCGCCTCACAAACTATAGCTGCCCTTAAGCGTGTAAGATCTCCTTCCGGTAAGGAAGGAAACTCCTGGTACAGGCATTCGGTCACCACCAACCCCAGGACCGCATCGCCCAGGAATTCCAGGCGTTGGTTATGGGCAGGCAGATCATGTTCAAAGGCATAAGTGGGGTGGGTTAAGGCCAAGTTTAACAGGCTCAAGTCTTGCACCTGTAAACCAAGTTTCTGTAGAAAATCTTCTAATTGCTGCCGCCTTTTAGCGTCCACTTACTCCACCCCACCAGGTGTTATACCTCCAATCGCTTTAACAAAACAACTGCATTATGGCCGCCAAAGCCGAAAGAATTGGAGAGGGCTGCCCTTACCTCTTGCTGGCGCGCTTTGTTAGGTACATAATCCAGATCGCAATCAGGATCCGGTTCCTGATAATTAATGGTGGGAGGTATAATGCCTTCATAAATAGTCAAAGCGGTAGCCACTATCTCTACTGCCCCGGCTGCTCCCAGCAGGTGACCGATCATGGATTTAATGGAACTGATAGCCAGCTTATAGGCATGGGGCCCGAACACTTTTTTGATGGCCAAGGTTTCGAGGCGGTCGTTGAGATCCGTGGAGGTTCCGTGGGCGTTGATATAGTCGATTTCTTCCGGCAAAAGGTTGGCATCGGCCAGAGCTAAAGCCATAGCGCGAGCCGCGCCCTCGCCTTGAGGGTCTGGTGCCGTTATATGATAAGCATCGGCAGTACAGCCATAACCGGCTACTTCGGCATAGATCCGCGCTCCCCGGGCCAGGGCATGTTCCAGGGTTTCGAGTATCAGGACACCTGCGCCTTCTCCCAGAACAAAGCCATCCCTCAGGCGATCAAAAGGCCGGCTGGCAGCCTGGGGGTCCTCATTACGAGTGGACAGGGCTTTCATAGAGCTAAAGCCCGCTACGGCCAGGGGTGTAACGCTGGCTTCGGTCCCCCCGGTAACTACCACCTCAGCCTCTCCCCGCTGCAAAACACGGAAAGCTTCCCCCACGGCATTGGTACCCGAAGCGCAAGCAGTGTTTACTGTAAAATTGATTCCCCGGGCACCGATATTTATGGCAATCTGGCCGGCGGCCATATTGGCGATCATCATGGGCACAAAGAAGGGGCTGACCCTGGCGGGGCCTTTTTCCAGTAGAACACGGCTTTGCTCTTCAAAGGTCTCCATACCGCCAATGCCCGTAGCAAAAACCACCCCTACTCTTTCAGGGTCCACCCGGGCTATATCCAATCCGGCATCCTCTAAAGCCATTTTAGTTGCGGCTACGGCGTACTGGCTAAAGCGGTCCATGCGCTTAGCCTCTTTACGATCCAAGAAGAGGTTGGGATCAAAGCCACGCACTTCCCCCGCAAAGCGCACAGGCATCCCTGAGGCATCAAAACGGGTGATGGGGCCGATCCCCGATTTGCCCTCTTTAAGCGCCTCCCAGAAACTTTCTTTGTCGTTGCCTACCGGTGAAATAACTCCCAGTCCGGTTATAACCACACGTTTGCGCAAAGGATCTCCCTCGCCATTCCTAAGGATGGTCCCGTAGGGAAGAAAAATCATTCCCCACGGGACTTATACCCTTTTTTACTTGGTATGTTCTTTAATGTATTCCACTGCCGCCCCTATGGTGGTAAGCTTCTCAGCATCCTCATCGGGGATCTCAATATCGAACTCTTCTTCTAGGGCCATGATGAGTTCAACAATATCCAAAGAATCGGCATTGAGATCCTCAAAGGAGGTTTCCAGAGTTATCTCTTCTTCGTCTACCCCTAGTTGTTCGGCTACTATACTCCTGACCTTGTTAAAAATGCTGTCCACTGACCTCACCTCCTTCCTATAATCCTTAGCTTGTCACATAGTCAGGCCACCGTCAACTACAATGACCTGTCCGGTAATATACCGCGAAGCAGGTGAAGCCAAGAAAAGTATAACATCTGCCACCTCTTCCGGGGAACCTGCGCGGCCTAGGGGGATCCGTTCCAAAAAGGCCCGGCGCACATCTTCCCCTAATTCTTCAGTCATATCCGTAGAAATAAAACCAGGTGCCACCGCATTTACCAGGATACCGCGGGAAGCAACCTCCTTGGCCAAGGACTTCGTTAAACCTATAATACCCGCCTTGGCTGCCGCATAGTTGGCCTGCCCGGCATTACCTGTCAAGCCGACTACCGAGGTAACATTGATAATGCGCCCCGACTTCTGGCGTAACATCGGCTTTAAAGCCGCCTGGCAGCAGAAAAAGACACCAGTTAAATTAGTATGTAGAACCGCTTCCCATTCTTCAGGTTTCATTCGCAGGGAAAGGTTATCTCGCGTAATGCCAGCGTTATTTACCAGGATATCTACCCGGCCAAAGGCTTCAAGGGCTTTTTCCACCAGGGCTTGAGCCTCGGATTGACAGGAAATATCCGCTTTAAGGGCCAGCGCCTGGCCTCCCTGCCGCTCAATAAGGGTTACCACTTCCTGGGCTGCCCTTTCTTGGTGGAGATAATTCACCACCACCCTGGCCCCTGCTTTACCCAGAGTCAAAGCCGTGGCCCGGCCAATGCCCCGCGACCCCCCTGTCACTATGGCCACCTGCTCCGCCAATACCATTTTATACCCCCTCTTCAGAATTGCGCCAGTGTTTTAGCCAGAGTTACGCTATCTTCTACTCGGGTGACAGTGACCTCAGGAGCTATGCGGCGAATCAGCCCGCTCAAAACACTACCCGGGCCCACCTCTACAAACTGGCGGTAACCGTCCGCCACCAGTTTCTGGATAGACTCTTCCCAGCGCACGGGACGTACCATCTGTTCCACCAGAAGCTCTCGAATTTCCCCGGCATCTGCCAGGTAATAATCAGCCGTCACATTGGCCACTACGGGAATTCCAGGCGGCGCTATATCGATAGCGGCCAACACTTCCTTTAAACCCTCCGCCGCCGGCCGCATCAGGGAAGAGTGGAAGGGCCCGCTTACGTTTAAGGGTATCACTTTCTTGGCCCCGGCTTCTTTGGCCAGCTCCTCCGCCTCCCTTAAACCCTCTCTATCGCCGGCAATAACTACCTGGCCGGGAGCATTGTAATTGGCCGGTTCCACCAGGCCCTTCCTCACCTGGCGACAAATTTCCTCTACCTTTTCGGCCGGAAGGCCCAAGACGGCAGCCATGCCTCCTCTGCCCGGCTCACAAGCCCTGGCCATCAGCTCTCCCCGGCGAGCCACTACCTGTAAAGCGTCGCTAAACTCCAGGCTCCCGGCGGCTACCAGGGCACCGTATTCACCGAGGCTATGGCCGGCCGCTGCAGCTGGCTTTACTCCCTCCTCCAGCAGCACCCGCAAGCAGGCGACTTCCACCGCTAGGACCGCCGGCTGGGTAATTCTAGTCAAGGCCAATTCCTCCGCCGGCCCCTCAAAGCAAAGCTTGGTCAAAGGCCAGCCCAGCACCCGTTCCGCTTCGGCCAGGGTAGCCGCCGCCACCGGAAACTTTTCCGCCAGCTCCTTTCCCATACCCACATATTGAGAACCCTGGCCGGGAAATACAAGAACAATGCCTTCCCGCAAAGCTTTTACCCCCTATACTCCTACCAGCTTGCCCAGCCTAGCCATGATCTGGGCTGCCTCGGTCATCACTTCTTCAATTATAGCTGCCGCCGGCTTAATCTCCTTCACCAGAGCGGCAATCTGGCCAGCCATTACCGACCCGTATTCCACATCGCCATCCACGGCGGCAGCTCGCAACTTCCCGGCCCCCAGTTTATCCATCTCTTCCCAGCTAGCTCCCCGGGCAGCTAACTCCTCAAACTGGCGGGACAGCTTATTGCGCAGGACGCGGACGTAGTGTCCGCGAGTGCCCGTAACTACAGTATCGCGATCTTCTGCTTTAAGAATAGCTTCTTTGTAATTGGGGTGCACGGTGCACTCAGCGGCACAGATAAAGCGGGTGCCCATCTGGACCCCCACGGCTCCCAGGGCTAGCGCAGCTACCACTCCGCGCCCGTCCGCAATGCCCCCGGCAGCGATAACCGGGATTTTTACGGCCTCTACAATCTGGGGCACCAGGGCCATGGTGGTAATCTCCCCTATATGCCCCCCGCATTCCATGCCTTCAGCGATAAGGGCATCTACACCCAGGCGCTCCAGCCGTTTGGCCAGGGCTACCGAGGCTACCACCGGAATAACTTTGATGCCCGCCGCGCGGAACCGGGGCAAGTGTTTGCCTGGGTTGCCGGCTCCGGTGGTCACCACGGGCACCTTTTCTTCAACCACCAAGTCCACCAGTTCCTCTATGTAAGGGGACATGTAATATAGATTTACGCCAAAGGGGCGGTCAGTACGCTCCCTGACTTTACGAATCTCCTGGCGCACCGTTTCCGGTGGAGCATTGCCCGCACCTATGATACCCAGACCTCCAGCCGCCGAAACAGCTGCAGCCAGTTCTCCGGTGGCCACCCAGGCCATACCGCCCTGCAAAATGGGATACCTGATATTCAGTAAATCGCACAAGGGCGTGCGCCACATGCTCCTTAAGCCCCCTTTTAATCCATAGTCCATTTGACCACTGCTGCACCCCAGGTAAGGCCGGCCCCGAAGGACACCAGAACCACCTTATCTCCCCTCTTCAGTTTCCCTTCCCGGCGCGCCTCGTCCAGGGCCACGGGAACGGAGGCGCTGGACATATTGCCGTAGCGGTCCAGATTAACATACACCTTTTCCGGCGGTAGCCCCAGCCTTTTTAAGGCCGCTTCAATAATGCGAATATTGGCCTGGTGGGGAATCAAAAGATCTACTTCCTCTTTCTTTAGACCGGCTTTCTCCAGGGCTATTAAAGAGGCCTCTCCCATGATCCGAACGGCAAATTTAAAGACCTCCGATCCCTGCATATGGATGGTATGCAACTTCCGGTTAACCGTTTCCAGAGAGGCTGGCAGCCGCGAACCTCCGGCAGGTATAATTAACAAGGGGCCACCGCTGCCGTCGGCACCCAGGTAAAGGGATAAGATCCCTTCTCCCGGAGGAGCGGGAGCCAAGACCACAGCACCGGCTCCATCGCCGAAGAGCACGCAGGTATTGCGGTCCTGCCAGTTGATAATTTTCGTAAGCAGATCCACCCCTATGACCAGGACCTTTTCATAGGTCCCGCTGGCGATAAACTGCTGCCCTACCCCCAGGGCATAAAGAAAACCGGTGCAACCCGCCGACAGATCGAAAGCAGCTGCCTTTTGGGCGCCCAGGCGCTCCTGTACCAGGCAGGCGGTGGACGGGAAGAGGTTATCCGGGGTAACCGTAGCTACAATAATGAGGTCGATTTCTTCCGGGGAGACGCCCGCGCTGGCCAGCGCTCTTTCGGCTGCCGTTACACTCAAATCGGAGGCAGCCGTATCGTCTCCCGCCACCCGGCGTTCCCGGATTCCGGTCCGGGTGCGTATCCATTCGTCGCTAGTATCCACTATTTTTTCCAGATCATGATTAGTCAATATCTTTTCTGGCAGGCAAGAACCAGTACCTATAATTCCTACCTGCCTGATATGGGCTGACAATCCTCCACCTTCTTTCTCTCATTTATTCCGGGCAGGTAACCCAGATTTTCTACCAATTTTTCCTGCACACAGCGCACCGCTACTTTGATGGCATTTTTGATAGCCCTCTCATCCGAACTACCGTGGCAAATAATGCTAATACCCTGCACGCCCAAAAGGGGAGCACCGCCGTACTCGGCATAGTCCACTTCTTGTTTCAGCCGCCGTAAAGCCGGTAACATAAGAGCCGCGCCCAGGCGCGCGCTAAAGCTGCGCTTTACCTCTCCCTGGATTTTAGCGAATATAGCCTGGGCCAAACCCTCCCCGAATTTGAGAAGGATGTTACCGGTAAAACCGTCGCAGACATAGACATCAGCTACTCCCCGGGGCAAGTCCCTGCTCTCTACATTGCCCACAAAATTGAGGGAAGAGTTTTTAAGGAGGGCATAAGTGTTAAGGGTGAGTTCATTCCCTTTGTTAGGTTCGGTACCGATATTGATGAGCCCTACCCGGGGGTTGGGGATGCCTAATATTTTGCTGGCATAGAGGCTTCCCATCTGGGCAAATTCGTAAAGGTTCTCCGGCCGGCAGTCTACATTAGCCCCGGCATCCAGCAAGAGCTTGGCTCCTTCCAGGGTGGGCAACAGGGTAGCGATGGCCGGGCGCTGTATATTGCCACTGCGGCCCAGGATAAGAAGGGCTGCTGCCATCTGGGCACCGGTGCTCCCCGCCGAAACTACTGCCTGGGCTCTCCCTTCCTTCACCAGGCGGGTAGCCAGAACAATAGACGCCTCCCTTTTGCGGCGCAAAGCCAGGGCCGGTTGCTCATCCATGGCAATGGCCTGATCCGTATGTATTATTTCCAAGTTAGCCTGCGCAGGACAATTCTTTAGTTCTTTCTCAATGGCCAGGGCATCCCCCACCAGGATGATATCCGCTATACCTTCCTGGGCGGCGGCCAAGGCACCGCGGACAACAGCCCCTGGGGCGTAATCCCCACCCATGGCATCTACGGCTATCTTCAAAGATTCACTCCTCCTGCTCTGTCTGTACTTCAGGCGCTATAATCACAAATTGCCCTTTGAAAACTATCTCCGAACCCACCCGCGAATGGACAGAAACTAAAAAAGTACAACCCCGCTGAACTTTCACCATGGCCCTGGCTATCACCTTTTCCCCCTCATACACCGGCCGGCGATAGCGTACCCGGGCACTGCTGGTCAACACCATTTCCTTTCCTACGGTGGCCAGGGCTAAGGAGTTGGCTTGCGCAAAGAGATAATATCCCCGGCATACCCCCCCAGGTTTTAACAGCATTTCCGGCAGTATTTCTAAAAAAGAAATACCCAGACGCCCCGGCTGGAGCTCCACCAGCTCGCCTACCAGCTCTTCTGACGTAACTCCCCGCATCCGGGCCCTGGCTTCCTGGGCCAAACTTCTTACCCGCTCACGCACTTCCGGAATACCTAAAGCTAACCTATCCAGGCGAATAGTGGGAATACTTACCTTAAACCGCGCTGCCAGTTCCTCATCGGTGGCAAAAGGTTGTTCTTGTAAGTAATGCAGAAGGGCTTTTTGGCGCTCTTCTCTTTTACTCTGAGTCCGCGCCACCGGGAGTTCACCCCAAGCTGCTTTTGGTACCACGTAATATTACCAGGCTATAGCATTAGTATAAACATCATGGCCTTTTTATGCAAGAAAAAATATGAGATGCTGTGAGCCATCTGTGAGATACAGTCAGACAAAGACCTTGGTCGGTGTAGGAATCTTACCATAATATCAATAATCACAAGTAGGGTGTAGGAGCCAGTAGGTGGCGTTGGCATAGGTCAAGGAGAACCCCTGGCACCTCCTATGTGCCAGGCGTATTTTGACTTGATGTCATAAGGTAGAAAGAGGCTTTTTTGAGGCGTACATCATGGTATAATAATTATAGGTATAAGCAGTCTTTAGGGAATGACAAAGCCGACTGAGGTTTGCAGGGCAGTGCGGGAAGGTGTTTTCTATGGTACAAATCAGTTGGTTCTATGGCATCAAGATTTCCATGTTTTACGACGAACATTTGCCGCCTCATTTCCACGTAGAATACGGAGAATACCATGCCATTGTGGATATCCAAAAGGCGGTAATTATTAAAGGCCAGCTTCCTAAAAAACAGGCAAGTTTGGTCATAGCATGGACTTTATTGCACCAGGATGAATTAATGGATAACTGGCACAATGCTTATCATAAGAAAGAGCTGTTTAAAATCGATCCCCTCAGATAGGAGCGTGATAAACATGATTCCCCCGGCATTAATACAGGTATATGCTGATAAGGAAAGGGATTACGCCATTATCTGCCAGTTCGTTGACGGCAAAGTTACCCGCTACGATATGAAAAATCTCTTATATGGGGTTTTTGAACCCCTGAAAAACAAGGATGTGTTTAGAAACGCTTTAACGATCCTGGATAATACGGCTGCATGGGATTTAACAGGAAAAAGGGATGAAACAAACTGCCTGACCATTGATCCTTGGACATTATATAATGCGGAAGATATAACCGGCGAGATAATTCATTAGACCCACTTGAATGTCCCCCAGGTAAGCCGTGGGTTATGGCATAGATAGCATCTAAGGCAGCAGGGGCAAAAATATCCTCATTAAGGCCCGCGAGCTTCAACCGGATACCCGCCCAGGAACAGAGAAGGCTTTACTTCTGGCACCGCTTCGAGCTCCACAGCGCATAAAGCTTCCCACAGCCTGTCGTCGAAGCAGGCTACCACCACGCGGCCTTTTACCCGTGTCTTCAAGGTTACTGCCGCGGCGAGATGAATGGAATCAAAACCCCTAAGGCGGTGTTTTTCGGCGAGCTCCCCGGCAAGCCAAGCGAGGGAATCTGATACTTCCAAGGCAAGGTAGCTCGGCCAGTCGTTTTGCAGAGCAGCGACAACCTGGTGGTAATCCCTTTCCTCCAGTAAACCGTCCCGGAAACCCCGGGCGAGAGCGGCACGTGCTTCTGGATAGGCAACTTTGCAAGTGGATACTACAGAAGCTTCGTCCACCAATTTACGCACCATCTCTGAGCCTGGTTCCTGGACGTAGAGCTTCACCAGAGCACTGGTATCCAGGTAGCAGATCATCGACGGTCCTCCACAACCAAAGCTGCAATACAAGCAGTACTGCGAATCGCTGGCGGCGAGACCATTCCTTGTGGCTTCCCTCCACGCCAGGAAGCTATTCCCTGTTCCATCAGAGTTAAAATAGGCAACTGTTCATTATCTCTAATTGGAACCAGCTTAGCAATGGGTATGTTACGTTCGGTAATGAGGAGGATTTCCCCTTGTTTCACGCGTTTGAGGTACTTGCTGAAACGGTTCTTCACCTCTCTAATACCCGCTTTCATAAAATCACCTCCAGTAGCTACATTATAGCATAAATGAGGCCACATTGCAAAGACCACAGCCTGCCCTGCAAAGAGTGGGGATACGTCAGAACCCTGAAGGGAGGAGCCGGCTGGCCCTTCTGTCCACCGGCTCCTCTCAAAGTACTAAATTTGACTATCGCGCGCCCGCTGCTTCCAGGTAAAGATGGAGGCTTTGGGTGAGCCGGTCCGTCACAAGTTCTACGAACGGTTCCAGATTCCCGTCGATAGAAGCTGTCTCCAGAGCTTCCAGATACCGCTCCCGGTCTTCCTTCCTAATAACCGCAGGCGGATAACCTTCCCTCATCAAAGAAAAGTTCATCAGCAATCTCCCCGTCCTGCCGTTGCCGTCCGTAAAAGGGTGTATCCACACCAGCCGCCAGTGGAGCCACGCAGCCCGCCATACCGGGTGCTCTCCTCCCTTTAGTCGTTCGTATTGTTCTACCATTTCCTCCACCAAAGAAGGCACGTCCCACGCTGCTACCCAGCCCACCGAAAAATAGAATATGCTTCCTGGCAAACTCTTCGCGCGTTCAGCTATGAGTCAGTCTGCCGTTGCCCGGCTGGTGAATTAGCAGTTCCTGGGGGCAACTCATATACTTCCAGCCCAGCGACGCGCCGGAAATGCTCCCCATTCAAGGTGTACAAAGGGAGATTTCTGGCCAAGCAGATGCCAGCAATCAGAGTATCAGGGACCCCAATTACCTCGCCCTTAGCCCGCAGATCATTTTCCACTTTGGCTGCTGCCAGGGCTGCCGGGCCGTCAAAGGGTAATATGGTGACCTGCTGGAAAAACTTCTCCAACAGTTTTTCTCGTTTACTATTAGTAATGAGGCCTATTTTAAGCTCAAAAACTGAAACAGCAGTGATGGTTAAGGTGCCACTTTTTAAAGCTCTCTCGACATAATCAATTTCGGGCTGATGGCCCTTTAAAAAGCCTATAATGATAGAGGTATCGGTTACGGCTGCCATCGCGACCAGAACTCCTTAGTACGGGCAGCGTATTGTTGGCTTTCTTCCTCACTTAAGCTACCAGCCAGTTTTAGGATCTCTGCTATGTCTTGTTCCCGCCTCTCCACCCTCGCTAAATATTCCTCAATAGCTTCATTGACAATTTCTGAATAGCCTCTTAGACCTCGTTTGGCTGCCAGAGCCCTCAGTTTAGCCCGGGTTTCATTGCTGATTTCAATGGTCGTCCGCATCCCTTATCACCTCTTAAGTATTATAATACTCAAATACTAGCATTTCAATTGAAACGCCGCTCTTGACTCAAAACTGCAGGAGTTGGGCTGGCCTGGGATTATCATCGCCATCTTTTTTCGCTAAATCTATTTCGCTCGATAGTGAAGACCCGCTCCACTTCCACTCCGCTTCCACTCCCCTTTTGCTCCCAGTCATCGCGAAAAGTATTTTCGTAAATACTATAGCCTCAGAAAACAAAAAACCTGGCCCTTTATCCCCAGAAAAGGGATAAAGGACCAGGTTCCCTAAACCTCCACTCTTAAGCTAAACCTAGATTTTACCAGCAACCTGTAAGGGGATCATCCTACCAATTTATCTATTCTTCGGCCACTTTTAGCGCCTCACGCCCTTTGTAATAACCGCATTTGGGACAAGCACGATGTACTAGCCTTAGCTCATGGCACTGTGGGCACTCCACCAGGGTAGGCGGCGCCATCTTGGCCCAGGCAGAACGGCGCTTATTCTTCCGGGCCTTGGAAACCCTTCGCTTCGGTACACCCAACTTATGGACCCCCTTTCTCTTCCCGGGATAAGAGCTTGGCCAGAACAGCCAAGCGCGGATCTATTTCCCTTTCCCGACAATCACACTGGTGGTCATTTAAATTCTGGCCGCAATATGGGCATAAACCCTGGCATTCGTCGTGGCAAACCCATTTCATGGGCAGGGCCAGGATGAGGGCTTGTTCCACCGCTGCTGTAACGTCAATGCTGTCCCCTTCGTAGATGCGCACTTCGTCCCTCAGTTCGTCATCCGGCGGGAGAGAGGCATATACGCTCTCTGTGCAGTATTCTTCCCGTAATGGCACTTCTACTGAACAGGCAAAGGTTTCCAGACAGCGGCCGCAACTTAACTGGAAGGTGGTAGAAGCTTTGCCCTTAAGGGAAAGGAACTTGCCCATATTGGTTATTTCCCCTTCCACATTGACGGGCTCGGTCAAGGGGATGCTTTCGCCGCCCACTTCCAGTTCCGGCCAGGTTTCCGTGAAATCGAATTTTACGCGGCTGCCGCGCTTAAGCTTTAGCTCGGCCACTTCTATTTTCATCACTTAAGGTTCACCTCGCCCATTATAGCGGAAGAGCTTTTCGCCTGTCAACGACCTCCCTTAACTGAGTTATCCCCACTTTCTGCAGGGCAGGCCTGCTTGGGCTTGAAAGCGAGCGACTAAACCTGAGCGGTAGCCAAACTTAAGCTTGGCGAAAGGCGGAGGCAGGCCCGAGGCCATGGATGGCCGAGGCCGGCAACTGAGGCAGGAGGCCGAATTTGCCGGGAAGCCTGCCGGAGCCTTGAGCCAAGCACTAGTTTGGCCCGCGAAGGTTTCCGGAGCGAGCGTAAGCCAAGCAGGCCTGGGATAAAAACTGGGGATAACTCAGCCTCCCTTAAAGCTTCCCCTGGATAATAGCTAGGGTGTCCCGGGCAATCATCAATTCTTCATTGGTAGGTATTACAAAAGTTCGTACCCTGGCCCCGTCAGCAGTTATCTCCCGCTCTTCTCCCCGCACCTTATTCTTCTCGGGATCAATTTTTAAGCCCAGGTATTCAAAGTCCCGGCAAATGGCCTCGCGCACGCGCGGGGAATTTTCTCCTAAGCCGGCAGTAAAGACCAGAACATCCAGCCCGCCCAGGACGGCAGTATAGGCTCCGATATATTTTCGCACGCTATGCACGAAAAGGTCCCAGGCTAGACGGGCCCGTTCATGTCCTTTGTCTATGGCCTCCTCTATGTCCCGGAAGTCGCTGCTCACCCCTGAAACCCCCAACACGCCGGAGCGACGGTTCAAGACATCTTCCATGGTTTTGGGCTCATATCCTTCTTTTTCCATCAGGAAAGTAACAATGGCCGGATCAATATCGCCGCAACGAGTGCCCATGGGCAAACCGGCCATGGGGGTGAAGCCCATGCTATTTTCATAGGATTTGCCGCCTTTAATGGCTGTTATGCTGGAACCATTGCCCAGGTGGCAGGTAATAATTTTTAACTCATCAAAGGATCGCCCTACCAGCTCGGCGGCGCGCTGGGCTACGTATTTATGGGAGGTGCCATGGAAGCCGTAGCGCCGTATATGGTATTTTTCCGTCAGTTCATATGGCAGAGCATAGACATAGGCGTAGTCGGGCATGGTCTGGTGAAAAGAGGTGTCAAAGCAGGCTACCTGGGGGACACCCGGTAACAAATTTTCGCAAGCGGAGATGCCGCGCAGGGCAGGAGTGTTGTGCAAAGGAGCCAGGGTCACGAGCTCAGCGATGCGGGCTTTGGTGTTAACATTTATTAAAACCGAGCCGGGGAAGGTGCCCCCGTGAGCTACGCGGTGACCCACCCCTTCGATTTCCCTGAAATCTTTAATCACCCCGTATCCGGGATCCGTTAAAGCCTCCAAACAATGCTTGATAGCCGCCTCATGATCTGGGGCTTCCACTTCTTTAACCAGCTTGTCTTTCCCTGCGGGCCGGTGAGTCAGGAGAGAACCGCTGAGGCCGATTCTTTCCAGCAGACCCCTGGCCAAAGATTTTTCTTCCGCCATATCAAAAAGCTGGTATTTTACTGAAGAGCTGCCGCAATTAAGAACCAGGATTTTCATGGTTACCCTCCCTTTTTAACGTAGACTTTTTGCTGTTTCTTTCCCCGGTATCCAATAATACCGGTATAAATGGCCTTCTCCTCCAGTATATTTGGGATAACGGAGCTAAAACAAGTCCTTGCCCGGTGAGGTGTGAAGTCCTTGCCGTCATCCAGAAATAGCCTCCAATGGCCTTACATAATCTTTGCCCTCGCTATAGTCTTCCTCTGCACCAGTATCGTCCTCTATCCTCGCCAGGCTTTTCAAGCCGCCCTGACCGGCTTAGAAGCCTGGTGGCAGATAGTCGTCCCCGCGTTATTGCCGTTTTTTATCCTCTCTCAGCTCCTGATGGGCTTGGGTATTGTCCATTTCTTGGGGGTGTTTTTGGAACCCCTCATGAGACCTCTGTTCAATGTGCCCGGGACAGCCGCCTTCGTGGTAATTATGGGTTACACTTCGGGTGCACCCTTAAGCGCTTTGCTAACTGCCCAGCTGAGAAACCAGGGCCTCCTCACTCAAGCCGAAGGTGAAAGGTTGATCTGTTTTACTAATAATGCCAGCCCCCTCTTTATGCTGGGAGCAGTAGCTGTGGGCATGTTACAGGACCCTCACTTAGGGCCTGCAATAGCTGCCGCCCATTATGGGGCCAATCTATGTTTAGGCCTCTTATTTCGCTTTTACCGTCGGGGGGCAGCTTCTACACCCATGCCCATCTTTTCTCTTGGGGATTTGCCCCGCCGCGCCTGGCAGGCCCTCCTATGGGCCCAACGGCAAGATGGCCGCCCCCTCGGACAACTCCTGAGCGATGCCGTCACTCGCTCTTTTCAGGTTCTGCTCACCATCGGAGGTTTTATCACTGTTTTTTCGGTAGTTATCCAGCTAGCCCAGCTTTTCGGGATAATCGGCTGGCTAGCTCACCTCCTGTCACCTTTTCTCCGGTTTATTCTCCTGGACCCGCAAAGTACTCCGGCCGTGGCCGCCGGCCTACTGGAAATGACCATAGGAACCAAAACGGCCAGCGAATTGCCCTTGCCTATAACCACTCGCCTGATAACTATTAGTTTTATCCTGGGATGGGCTGGCTTTTCCATCCATGCCCAGGTGGCGGCCATGATAAGTTCTACTGATCTCAGCCTGGCCCCCTTTATCCTAGCCCGTTTCCTTCATGCCCTGGTGGCCTCCAGGCTGGTCCTGCTCTTCTACGGCCCGGTAAAGCCTGTAATGGCCTTGTTGCAGGCACCCTTCCCCCTCTCCTTTCCAGCATCCTGGATTACCATCTGGGTATATTATACCGGCTTCGCTCTGTTAACCCTGATGTTCTTTACTTCTTTAACTGCTTTAGGGTTGCTTGCTTATGCTCTTTTAGCTCGCAAAAGATAATTATTTATCTTGCAGAGAAGGCCGGTGGGCTTCCAGCTCCTGGCGCCCCTGCCTCACCCTGGCCAAAGCTTCTGATAAATGCCCTTCCAGGTTCCTCAGCACTTCGTCAGCATATGCCACCGCTCCTGCTTTAAGTTCGGCTGCCGTGCGCCGGGCCTTAGCCGTTATCTCCCCCGCTTGGGCCTGAGCCTGCCTTATTACCTCGGTTTCCTGGACCAGCAGTTGGGCTTTATGTTCTGCTTCGGCCACCAAACGCTCCGCCTGTTGTCTGGCTTCTTCCAGCAGCCGATCTTTTTCCTGTCTAATCCACTGGGCCTGCCGGAGCTCATCCGGTAACAAAGTGCGCAGCCGGTCCAGGTAATCCAACAATAAATCGCCATCCACAAAAATGCGGCCCGTAAAAGGAATTCGCGGTGCCCTTTCTAGCATCTTTTCCAGTTCCTCGATAACCTCCATGACCTTCACCCTGGCCTACCCCCATATTTTTTGGTAAAAATTTAAAACGGAATCACCATAACGTCGACTTTCCTTTAACGTAACTCCTGCTACCACAGGAGCTACCTCTCTGCTGCCTGTTTCTAGAATTAACCATCCCTCATTTGTTAACAGCTGAACAATCCAGGGTAAAACCTTTTCCCCTAACCCCCGCTGATAAGGCGGGTCCACAAAAATAAAGTCAAACCGGCGCCCCTTGGCTACCAGCTCGGGTATAGCCTTGAAGACATCCAAAGGCATAACTTCAGCCCTGCTGGTAAACCCGGTCAGCAACAAATTTTCCCGCAAAGCCTTTAAAGCCAGGGGGTGCTTTTCTATAAAGGTAGCTCTGCTGGCCCCCCTGCTCAAGGCCTCTATACCCACTGCCCCTGAGCCAGCAAAAACATCCAGAAAAGATTTTTCGCCTACTTGTATTATATTAAAGAGAGCTTCCCGTAAACGTTCAGAAGTAGGTCTGGTTATCCCGCCCGGGGGTACTTTAAGCCGCCTACCTCGCGCTGTTCCCCCTATGACTCGTATCATCGGACATCCCTGGGCGTATTATAACACTTTTTTTGACTCAATTTGACTTTTAGGTAAAAATTTTTCCATGTCCAGGTATAATAAGGCCCGTTAAATTCCATAATATATACTGGTAAATTCAATTTACCAGAAGAGCTAAGGGTTATCTATTCAACCCTCCCCCATGAGCTCTTCCTCCGGTTTCTCCTCTCCCAGGCCGCCGGCTAACCACCGGCGGTCCAACTTGTTGCCGCTCCCCACAGGAGCGGCTTTTTTTATTTTTATTCTTTAGCACTATTCTTCACTACAGCCCATATGGTATACTTAAAGCAAACCAAATTTAATACCCAAAGCTGTGAGATGAGAGGAGAGGAGCTTAAGCTTAGTCGAGTAACGAAGAAAAAGCTTTGCGCCGGGCTCCGACCCGGCCTTTACTTTTGCGAGGGGAGTTAGCTGGATATGAAAATGTTGCTCATGGGGAATGAAGCTATCGCCCGGGGAGCTGTGGAAGCAGGGATAAATCTGGCCACCTCTTATCCGGGCACTCCAGCTTCGGAAATTTTTTTGGCTCTGGCCCGCCACGCTGAGGACGTGGGTTTTTATGCTGAATGGTCTATCAATGAAAAAGTAGCGGTGGAAATGGCCGCCGGAGCTGCCTATGCCGGTGCCCGGGCTATCGTTTCCATGAAACAGATGGGCCTGAATGTGGCGGCCGACGCGGTTATGAGCCTGGCCTATATCGGTGTCCGCGGCGGGCTGGTCTTGGTAGTGGCCGACGACCCCGGACCCCACAGTTCTCAGACTGAACAGGATACCCGGCTGTTCGCCCGCTTTGCAGGTCTTCCGGTCCTGGACCCCTCCTCTCCTGCCGAAGCCTACGCCATGACTAAGTACGCTTTTGCCCTTTCCGAGGAACTCCAGCTACCCGTAATCTTGCGTCCCACCACGCGTTGCTGCCATTCCTGCCAAGACGTAGAAGTGGGTACCATATCTCCCCCCAGACCGGTGCCCGGTTTCGCCAAAAGCCCCGAGTGGGTTATATTGCCCTCTCTATCCGCCCGCAAGCATCACTGGTTAATTGAACAAGAGAACCGAGCCCGAATCCTTTTTAATGATTGCCCTTTTAATTACGCCTCGTTACAGGGCCGTACAGGGGTTATCGCCAGCGGAATTTCGTATAGTTATGTGGTGGAGGCTCTGGAGGCCTTGGGAGCAGAGGTTTCTCTATTGAAAATCGGCACCCCTTATCCTCTCCCGGAAGAAAAAGTAGTGGAGTTCCTGACCCACCTGGATCAAGTTCTAATAGTGGAAGAACAAGAGCCCGTGGTCGAAGACCAGGTCATCCGTATGGCCTGGCGCCATCTTATTCCCTGCCACGTCTCAGGGAAACATGATAATTACCTGCCCCGAACCGGGGAGTTCAATGTAGATATAGTAAAAAATGCTTTAGGCCGCTTTTTAGGTATAGGGGTAGCCCCACCGGAAGAAGTGAGCCTGCCCGATTTGCCCGGCAGGTCCCCCTTACTTTGCGCCGGCTGTCCTCACCGGGGGTCCTTTTACGCCTTTAAGCGCGCTGCGCGGGGACAGGATGTTATCTTCTCGGGGGACATCGGTTGCTATACTTTAGGAGCTGCGCCACCCCTTAAAGCCCTGGATACCTGCCTGTGCATGGGAGCCAGCCTGGGCCTCGCCCAAGGGCTGGCCAGGGTAGAACCCCACCGGCGGGTGGTGGCCTTCATCGGTGACTCTACTTTTTTCCACGCCGGCCTGCCGGCCCTGGCCAATGCGGTGCATAACAAGACGAAGGTTACCATTGCGGTGTTGGATAACGGCACTACAGCCATGACCGGGCACCAGCCCCATCCCGGACTATCCATAGATATCGCTGCTGTGGCCCGGGGATTAGGTGTAGAAACGGTTCTGGAAGCTGATCCCTATAATCTTGAGGCTACGGTAGCTGCCGCCTCCCAGGCTCTGGCCACACCAGGCCCTTCCCTAGTTTTACTGCGCCGGCCCTGCCCGCAACTGGTGCCTTCTTCCATCTATTGCGCAGTGGACCCTTCGGCCTGTACCGGTTGTGCCCTTTGCCTTAAAGAGCTAGGATGTCCGGCCCTGGTTAAAAATGAGGATAAGATAACCATTAATCCCACTTGCAACGGTTGTGGACTCTGTGCCCAGATCTGCCCTTCTGGTGCCATACGGGAGGTGTTAAGATGAACATACTTATTGCCGGCGTCGGCGGTCAGGGGATCATACTGGCTTCGCGGGCCATTGCCGAAGCAGCCCTGGCTGCTGAACTGCCTGTGCGGACAGCCGAAACCATCGGCATGGCCCAGAGGGAAGGGCCGGTCGTCAGTCATATTAGAATAGGCGGACTAACTTACGGCCCTTTAATCCCTCGCGGTGCAGCTGATATTTTAGTAGCCTGCGAACCGGCAGAAGGAGCCCGCAATTTAGCCTTTTTAAAAAAGGGCGGCCGGGCCATTATTTCCACTTCTCCTGTTATACCGGTTTCCGTTTCTCTGGGGGCTTCTTCCTACGATTTATCCACTATCCTGCATTTCCTTCAAAATCACATTGATAAGCCTTATTTTCTGGACGCTGCCAGTTTAGCCAGAGAAGCGGGAAACCTCAAGGCCCTTAATATGGTAATGCTAGGCGCTCTATCCACCCTGGAGCTACCTTTCCCCGCAGAAGAACTTTTGAGTACAGCCCTTAAACTTTTACCGCCTGAAATTCATCATGTTAATCGCCGTGCCTTTGCCTTAGGCCGGCAAGCTCTGGAGGGATAAAAACAATGAGCAGGAATTTCGATTATGAAGTTTTATATCAAGAGCAGGAAAAAAAGCTCCCCGCCTTTATCCAGCGCCTGTACCAAAACTCAGCCTTTTATCGTAAAAAATTAGAGGCCGCCGGGATAACTCCGGAAGACATACGCACCATGGCCGACCTGGCTAAGATTCCTTTTACCGACAAACATGAGCTGCGCGAGGGTTACCCCTTAGGCCTGGCAGCTGTGCCGGAAGAAGATATTGTGCGCATCCATTCTTCTTCCGGCACTACAGGCAAACCCATTATCATTCCTTATACGGCAAAAGATGTAACCGTCTGGGCCGAAATGATGGCCCGCTGTCTACAAACGGCGGGAGTTACCCTTCGTGACCGGGTGCAAATTACTCCGGGTTATGGGCTCTGGACGGCCGGCATTGGTTTCCAGGCAGGAGTAGAAAAGCTGGGTGCCATGGCCATACCCACCGGAGCCGGTAATACGGAAAAACAGCTAGAGCTCATGGAGGACTTGCAGACCACGGTGTTGATTGCTACAGCCTCTTACGGGCTGCTGTTGGCGGAAGAAATAGGCCGGCGCAGCTTGAGGCCTAAACTGCACTTGCGCTTAGGTATATTTGGTTCGGAACGCTGGGGCGAAAAAATGCGCCAGCGCATCGAACAAATGTTAGAAATAGAAACCTTTGATATCTACGGGCTTACCGAAATCTACGGTCCCGGTATAGGTATCGATTGCCCGGCCCATGAAGGTATTCATATGTGGACCGATCATCTCTTGCTAGAGATCATCGATCCGGACACCGGAGAACCGCTACCTCCCGGAACAGAAGGCGAACTGGTTATAACTACCCTTACCAAGGAAGGGGCGCCCCTTTTGCGTTATCGCACCCACGATCTTACCAGGCTTAAGCTAGAAGCTTGTTCCTGCGGCTCCCCCTATCCCCTCATCGATAGAATTCTTGCCCGTACGGATGATATGATTAAAGTTAAAGGTGTAAATATTTATCCGGGTCAGATCGATCATGTCTTACACCTTGTTCCCGGTGCCAGCAGCGAATACCAAATTATTCTCCGCCGGAACCAGGGGAAAGATGAGATGGAAATTAAAATTGAATCTGAACCGGGAGCCGATCCTGCTGCCGTAGCCGCCCATTGTCGCCACCATATTAAAAGTAAAATTGGGATAACGGTTCAAGTAACAGTAGTGCCCCAGGGAAGCCTGCCGCGGAGCGAAAAGAAAACCCGGCGTGTTTTTGACTACCGGGACGAATGAGGCCTTCTACTAACTTCCTTTGCCAAAAGGGCAGGCGGGGTAACGGCACTCCGGGCAGCCTAAGCACAGCCCGCCTGCCGCTAGGCCAGCAATATCCTCTCTGGTGGGACGCTCGCCGATCAAAAGCCGGGGTAGCACTAGGTCGAAAATAGTGGCGCGGTAATACATTACACAGCCGGGAAGCCCTACCAGGGGGATATGATGCAGATAAGCCAGCATAAACATGGCGCCCGGCAATACAGGGGCTCCGTATATAACTACTTCCGCCCCGCTCAAGCGTATTCCCGCCGGTGTTACATCATCAGGGTCCACCGACATGCCGCCGGTTAAAATAATTAAATCCAGGTTGCGGCCTACCATCTCTCTTATAGTCTGGCTAATAATAACAGCATCATCGGGAACAATTCTCTCTTCCTGGACTTCCGAACCGTACTGGGCCACTTTAGCCCGCACCACCGGCCCAAAGGCATCTTTTATCCGGCCCTTATACACTTCATTTCCTGTAGTAATCAGCCCTACCCGCATTCGGCGGTAAGGTACTACCTGCAAGATTCCTCCTGCCTCTTTACAAATTTCTTCCACCTCGATTATCACCTTTTTATTAGTTACCAGGGGAATGAGGCGAGTACCGGCCACTACCTGCCCTTCCTGCACAGGATAATTATTATGCAGGGTGGCTAGAATAACCTCTCCCACTTTATTAACCTCCTGCAGGGCAGGAAGATTAACCTTAAAGAGCCCAGTACGGCTGGCCACCAAATTCACTTTTCCTTCGTTAGGTTCGCCCAGCCTTATACCATTGTCACCTTGACCTATAGCAGCCTGAGCCAGCCGCAAAGCAGCTTCATCCTCATGGATCTCCTCGGGTCCCAGTTCCAGAACATAAATATGCTCTTTCCCCATTTGTAGAAGCTCCGGGATATCCTCCGGTTTAATTATATGCCCCTTCTTAAAACGTCGCCCTTTGAATTGGCCCGGGACAATTTTGGTTAAATCATGGGCCAGAACATGACCAATGCTATCTTCCACCCGAAGTTTTTTCATGGACTCTTGCCTCCTTATTTAAATAACGTTCTACACTACTCAATTAACACCTTCTAAATAAAGTAAAATTTTAATGGAAGCCTTGACAGATTACCAAATATGATTAATACTTAATAAGAAAAATCCTAAATAGGAGAATATAATATGACCCTGGTCAATATATTAGAATCAGTGAAAAAGGCCGGCTATAAAATAACCCCGCAACGGAGGGCTATAGTGCAAATTTTGCTGCACGCTGCCAAACCCTTAACCGCTGCTGAAATAAGCCAGCAACTTCAGCCCCTTTTCCCGGATACCAGCCAGGATACTGTTTATCGCAACCTGCGCCTTTTGGCCGCCTTAGGTTTGGTAGCCCAAATACGTTCCAGCACGGCTTATAGCGACTGTTTCGAGCTGCTTAAAGAGCATCACTGTCACCTAGTTTGCCTGAAGTGCGGCACCATAACCTGTTTACCCGGCTGCCCCGTCAATGACTGGCAGCCACCCTCCCATATTCTGGGCGATTTTCTGGTGACAGGCCATTCCTTTGAACTCCACGGTTATTGCGGACGCTGCCGGGGGCACACGAAGGAGGCAGGATAAGGTTGCGGAAGTATGGTTGGAGCAAGCGGGCCTGGCTTTTAATTTTTTTCCTCCTTATCCCAGTATTCTTAAATGGCTGTAACAAGGGAGCACCCTCTGGTGTCAAGGCCCCTTTGAAGGTAGCCGCTACTATCATGCCTCTGGCCGATATAGCCCGCCAGATTGGCGGAGAAAAGGTCCAAGTAGTTACCATTCTACCACCAGGAGCCAGTCCCCATACTTACGAACCGACTCCGGCCCAGGTAAAAGCCCTTGCTGGCACCAGCCTCATCTTGAAAATCGGTGCGGGCCTGGATGATTGGGTCGGTAAGGTAGCCACTTCCACCGCCCCGGAAGCTAAAATCTTAACCTTGAGCCAGGGCCTGGAGCTTATACCGGAAAAACATGAACACCGTAAAGACGCACATGAGGGGGAAAACGGCTCGCACGAAGGCCAAAACTCGGGCCACATGTCCTCAGAGGACAGCGCCTTCAATCCTCACATCTGGCTGGACCCCGTTCTAATGCGAGATCATCTGGGGCCGGCCGTGGCCCAAGCTTTAGCCGAGCTGGTACCGCCAGAAAAAGATTACTTTATGAACAACCTCAAACTTTGGCAAGAAAAGCTTACCAGGCTTGATGCCGATATTCGTTCAGCACTAAAGGGAGTACCCCAGCGATACTTTATTAGCTTCCATCCGGCCTGGTCCTACTTTGCCCGCCGTTATGATCTTATAGAACTAGAAGTGGTAGAAGAAAAACCCGGACAAGAGCCTACAGCCAGCCACCTGGCTAATTTGGTTGAGAAGGCGCGAGTGCAAGGCAAACCGCCAATACTTATCGAACCCCAGTTTAATCCTCAGGCAGCTCAAGTGGTAGCCCAAGAATATGGGGGCCGCCTTTATACCGTAGATCCGGTGGGTGCCAACTTAAGTAGTTATCTTGATTTAATGTATTACAACTTGCGGATATTTAAGGAAGCCTTGAGCGGAGGGGGCACCAATTAGTGAAGCCTCTGGAAATAGTAGAAGTATCCTATTCTTACGGTCCGCGCAACGTTCTTCACGGAGTAACTTTCGCCCTGAAAGAGGGAGAATTGGTAGGCCTTATCGGGCCCAATGGTGCGGGTAAAACTACTTTACTCCGGCTAATTCTAGGGCTAGCCCAGCCCTACAGCGGTGAGATTTACCTGTGGGGCCGTAACCCTTACAAAGACCCGGTTGTACGCCAAAGGATAGGATACCTACCGCAGCGCGCTGTTTACAATACTCATTTTCCCCTGACCGCGGGTGAAGCCGTATTTTTGACCTTACCCCGTCGCCCCTTTGCCCTGGGCCCTAATTCCGCCGAAAGGGCTAAAATAAGGGAGGCTCTGGCTTTAGTAGGAATGGAAAAATATTTGGATACACCCCTACGGTCCCTCTCGGGCGGCCAACAGCAGCTCGTTTTTCTGGCTCGCTGCCTAGTTCATAAACCCAGTTTGCTGCTCCTGGACGAGCCTACTAACGCCCTGGATCTAGCCGCTCAACACCGCTTTTATAATTTATTGGCTGAATTACGCCAGAGGATAAATTTAACTATTTTAGCAGTTTCCCACGATATCTTGGCCCTGGCGCAGGTAGCCGATCGTTTTTTGCTCCTGGATAAAAAAATTATCGCTTCCGGTCCTCCTTCTAAAATTCTTTATCAATTTTTTAATAACCCCCTCGCCGGGGCCCATCTTATCCCGGCTCAGGGGGTCGGCTAGGCAAAACTGGCGATACACCAGAGGTGAGCCCCATGGAAATGTTAGGCTATACCTTCATCCAGCGCGCTCTTATAGCTGGTATACTTGTAGCCCTGTTGTCGGCAGTGGTTTCTTTTTTCGTCGTATTAAAACGCCTCGCCTTTATCGGCAACGGTATTGCTCATGCAGCCTTTGGTGGTATTGCCGTGGGTTTGGTCACGGGCATAAATCCTCTTTTTACCGCCGGCGTGCTGGCTACCAGCAGCGCCTGGGTAATAGGATGGCTAAGCCGGAAGGGGCATCTACCTGAAGACACGGCCATTGGTATCGCCTTTTCCGCTGCCATGGCCCTCGGGTTAATTGTTTTAAACTTTTATAAGGGATATGTGGACATTTTCAGCTACCTCTTTGGCAATATTCTAACCGTCTCTCTACCCGAACTTCGGCTTTTGGGTGGAATAACTATGGTGGTCATCTTGTTTCTTACTTTTTATTTTCATGATCTTTTAGCCCTAACCTTTGATGAGGAAACAGCGGAAGCCACCGGAATCCCGGTGGCTCCCCTCTATTTCGCACTCTTAACGCTCCTGGCGTTAACTGTTATTGTAGCCGTAAAAGTAGTGGGGATTCTTTTAACTTCCGCCCTTATAGTACTCCCTGCAGCTACCGGATATCAACTGGCCCCGGACTACCGACTGATGCTTGTCTATTCTCTAACAGCCAGTCTACTGGCAGTTTTATCGGGGATTCTCGTATCTTATTATTTGGATTTACCTTCCGGCGCCACTATAGTCTTAATTGCCAGCTTTGTTTTCTTGTTAGCCTTTCTTTATGGACAGTATGTCCGGCGTATCAGAGAAGACTGATAGCCTTCAGCGGACAATGAGAAATACAGCGACCACAGCCCAGGCACTCGGGACCAACAAAATAAGGTCCTTCTTTCCCTTCCCGGAAAATAGCACGCGCTGGACAATTAGCTAGCGGAGGACAATCTGCACTCCCATCGCAACGAGAAGGATCGATATAAGCTTGTCGCCGCTGCATTGTTTCTTGCCCCTTGTTTAGGATTTAAAGGAGAGCTTCCAGATTATCTTTTAATTTATCTTTGGGCATATAACCGACCAAACGCCCTACTTCCTGGCCCTCTTTAAAAATAATCAGGGTAGGGATGCTCATGATGCCATAACTGGCCGCAATTTCCTGGTTTTCATCAACATTGATCTTTACGAATTTAATCTGGCCGTTATATTCTGCAGCCAACTGCTCCAGCACCGGAGCCATCATACGGCAGGGCCCACACCAGGCAGCCCAAAAATCTACCACTACCGGCTGTGGTGCAGTTAGCACCTCGGCTTCAAATTCGTTTTGATCTATATTAATAACCTGCCCAGCCATTAATGTAATTCCCCCTTTTTTAGTGAAGTAATACTCCATCCACCACCAGCTGCTTAAAAGGCCCAAAACCTACCAGATCAATATCGATGCCTTCAGAGCTAGCTTTAATACCTTTTTGGATATATACTTGCAAGCCATCAATTTGCTTTACCTGGTAACTGCTGACATCATGAGGAGCCCCTGCATGCACGGCAGGGCGAAGGGTCAGGCCAGCTCAACCTCCACACCATTCCATCTTAATGGTAACGGCCTTGGTTTTTCCTTTTATAAACTCCTCTGCTTTCGGTGAAATACGTATTTCCATTTCTCCTTCCCTCCTTTGTTTAGGATTATACTATAGTTGTATTTCGCCGTCAATATAAGTTGCCATAAAACATTAATTCAACATTTCTACAGGATTTCCCTGCTTATGTATATTTTTTTTAAATCTGGATACCCTATGAGAGGAGTTTCAAGGAGGAGAACACCCTTGGACCGTTATCAATTTTATCGATCATGTGGGGTAGTGTTAGATCTCGCGCTGGAAGCCCATGCTCTCCTGCGCGGTGCTACCAAACAGGAAGTTCCGGGAGTCAAAGAAGAAAAAGAAACTCATCCCCATGCTAGTGTTAGTACCATAACAATTTTAAATGCTGTAGGAGAACAGGCGCTGGGTAAACCGCAGGGTACATACATTACCATCGAAGCACCTGTCTTGCTTACAGCTGATCCTCCAGCTCATGAAGCCATTGCCAGTTTAGTAGCCCAAAAAATTACCTTTTTGTTAAACAAACTTCAGGTCAAAGCAACCGAACCTGTTTTAGTAGTGGGCTTAGGAAACTGGCAAGCTACTCCCGACTCCTTAGGTCCTAGGGTAGTTGGCGACTTTACCGTAACGCGACACCTCTTTAAATATGCGCCTCAAGCCTTACCACCAGGCAGCAGGCCTGTTAGCGCTCTAGCTCCGGGAGTTCTTGGGACTACAGGTATTGAAACAGCAGAAATAATTCGGGGTGTTATAGACAGAACACAACCCCGGGCCCTAATAGCCATTGATGCTCTGGCCGCTGGCGACCTTCATCGCATCGGTACTAGCATTCAAATAACAGATACAGGGATCAGCCCCGGCTCAGGCGTGGGTAAACAGCGCTTGGCTATAAATAAAGAAAATATGGGAATCCCGGTTATAGCCATCGGCATACCGACGGTGGTACATGCTGCGGTAATCATTTATGAAACCCTGGCCCAAATGAGCCAGGTCTTTCCGGGGCTCAATTGGCAACTAAATCAGGACCCAGTACCAAAATTAACGCAAAAAATCCTGGAGCCTTTTGGTGGTAACCTTACAGTAACTCCTAAAGAAATTGATGATCTTGTACGTAATCTGGCCTGGGTTATAGGAGCAGCCTTGAACCAAAGTCTCCATACCACTCTGTTACAAACAAAAGCTGCTATACCCCTTCATTAAACCCGATAAAGAAGAGCGGGCTTTTAAGCCCGCTCTGGCAAGCAGGGAAAAAGTTGGCCTTAGCTTACTATACCGCCGGTTCCACCGACTAAACCGGTAGACTGGGCGTTATACTGCTGAGCGTTGATATTCAGCTTCTGGCCGCCGGTAGTAAAAGCAGGGTTGGGCCCGCTAATACGGCCAGTAACTTGCTCGGCAGCACCTAGTTCTACATCGCCACCAAGGCCACCGCCAGCGGCAGTCCCGGCCAGCGTCTGTTCGTAGGCGGCGATCATCTTCTTAACCATCAGCCCTCCAACTGAACCGTTAACTTTGGAAGGCAGATCGCCGAGGTAACCGTCGTAATTGGAGATCCCCAGCTCGCTGGCTACTTCCTGTTTAAATCTCTCCATCTGAGCCCGAGCTTGGGGGATCAACAGACGGTTAGTCCTACCTCCTCGCGGCATTTACTTCACCTCCTTCTGCCTTAAGTCTAGTTCTAGTATGTGTCCTTAAAAATCTTTTATGCTAGATAGCGGCTAACATTATTTGGTCAGCGAAATTCTTACTTTCATACTAAAAAAAAGAAAAACGGCTTTTATCTTTAATTTGGTTAAACTTGTCCACCATGTTGTTTTATAATTCTCCTGGCCTCAGCGATCCTGTCTTTAGAGGTTACTACCACCAGTAAGAATCCTTCATTACCTGCGACCCCATAGTTATTTAGCCCCACACCGCTAACGGAGGGATCTGCCCCTAAAAGGGCCCTGGTATCCGTCTTGACCAGAGGGTTAATGTCAGCGCTATAAAGGGTTAAACCGGTAATGGTATTGGCCTGGTTAGCTAAAGGATTATTATAGCGGTCGTTAAAGCGAACGCCAAACCGGCCTACCCGATCCAGTTGCACCTCCCTGAAGCCAGCTTCTTTTAAAGCTACTAAACATTCCTGAGCTCGAGTGCTACTGGGAAAAGATGCCAATAAAGATTGTTCTCCTTCCTTAAGCTGCATATAAAAAAGCCCCCTTATTTTTTTCGGCTGCCTCTAGTTTGCCTTAAAAATAAAGGGGGCATTCATAATTGCAGCTGCATAAGCTTGGCTTCAGCCAATCTCCTCAGTTCAGCATACTCCGGCTGACTAAGCTGTCCGGAAAGGGTTAAAAAGTGGGCATCCTTACGGGCTTGCTCCAAAACTGCTAGATCCCGGGGAAATTCGGCTAAACGGAATTCCGGCCAGCCGTGCTGCCGCGTGCCGAAAAACTCCCCCGGGCCTCGTAGGCGCAGATCTGCTTCAGCAATAGCAAATCCATCGCTATTATGTACCAACACCTTTAAGCGCTGGTTGACGGTACTACTGCTGTTAGCGCTTATGAGAAAGCAATAAGCCTGATGCTGACTGCGGGCCACCCTCCCCCGCAGCTGGTGCAGCTGAGCTAGTCCATAACGTTCCGCACCTTCAATTATTATGACCGTGGCATTGGGTACATCGACTCCTACTTCTATCACTGTAGTACCTACCAATATTTGGATTACACCTTGACGAAATTGTTCCATAACTTCTTCCTTTTCCGCCGGCCGCAGGCGACCGTGAATCAAACCTACTTTAAAGGCCGGAAATACCTTTTCCTGCAATTCTTTAGCTTGGGCCGTAGCTGCAGCAGCCTCCAGGGCTTCGCTTTCTTCGATAAGGGGGCAAATAATATAGGCCTGCCGGCCAGCCTGAACCTCCTTGGCAACGACGCGATAGGCTTGGTGGCGCTGGCTTTGGTTTAAAATATAAGTTAAAACCGGCCTTCTACCCGGGGGCAATTCATCAATTAAAGAAACATCCAGATCTCCATAGGCGACCAGGGCTAAAGTCCGGGGAATGGGAGTGGCGGTCATAACCAGGAGATCAGGCAGCTTGCCTTTAGCTGACAGCTCGGCCCGCTGGCGCACACCAAAACGATGCTGCTCGTCGATGACCACTAAACCCAAGTCTTTAAATTCCACTCCTTCTTGAATAAGGGCATGAGTCCCTATAACCAGGGGGATTTCTCCCTCTTTTAGTCCCTCTAAAATATGCTCTTTTTCCTTGCGCGAGGTGCTGCCTGTGAGCAAGGCCAGGGGCAAGCCTAAGGGCTTTAATAACCGTTTAAAGGTCAAAAAATGCTGTTCCGCCAAAACTTCGGTGGGGGCCATCAGGGCTCCCTGCCAGCCGCCAGACACTGCTTTAACGAGGGCAGCGGCCGCTACAATTGTTTTACCCGACCCCACGTCCCCTTGGAGCAACCGGGTCATGGGGTGAGGAGCCTCCATATCCGCAAAAATTTCTTGCAAAACCCTGTGTTGGGCTTTAGTCAAGGAAAAGGGCAAAGCCTTTAAAAATTTCTCTACCAGGGTGTTATCCCGGATATGGGAAATCCCTGCTCTGGCCAGCTTCCTCCTCTGGTTATGCCAAGACAGAGCTAGTTCCCAAACCAAAAGTTCTTCATAAACCAGTCTTCTCCTGGCCTGGCGTAAAGCCTTTTCATCGGAAGGAAAATGGATATCCTTTAAAGCAGTAGCCAGGGTTACCAGACGGTATTTCTGCCTTAGTTCCAGAGGTATTGTCTCCTTGATCCGCGGCAGACATTCTGCCAAAGCCTGGTATACAACTTGCCGGAACCAGCGCTGGGTTAATCCGGCAGTGGAAGGATAAAAGGGTACCAGATATCCGGTATTTAAGCCTGTATTATCTCCCTCCAAAAGCTCATATTCCTCCACCTGGATTTCCGGAAAAATAGAACGGCGGCTTACTCTACCTGTAAGGATAACTTGACTTCCGGGCAGCAGCCGCCATTTAATATAAGGTTGATTATACCAGACTGCGTATCCCTGTCCCCTGCCGTCCTCCACTTGAGCCCTTACTATCGTCAAGCGAGGCCGTACATTCTTTTCTTCCCAGCTTCCGATAGTAACCTTAACTGTAGCCCTGCTTCCCGGAACCAACCGGTCCAGGGACTGTAGCTGACGCCGGTCTTCGTAGCGCCGGGGGAAGTGGTAAATAAGCTCGCCTACGGTAGTAATGCCCAGTCGCTCCAGCTGTTTTTTACGCTGAGGACCTACGTATTTTAAGCTGGCTATCGGCCTTTCCATGCTCTTATCTCTATCTTCCTCCCAATTTACTATTTTTTACTATTTTTTAATTGCACTATTTAGATCCGCCAACAATTCCTCCAGTTTAATGCCATGCATCCGGGCACCGGTTTCGATGGTCTCGGCCATAGCTCCCATACATTCCAGGCAACCCATGCCGTGACGGGCAAAAATGGGTCGCACCTCAGGATAGGCCCGTAAGACTTCCAGGATGGAAAGATCTTTGGTTATCTTGAGGGGGATGACTTCTGCTTTTTTGCCCTCGGCCATAGTGTTCACTCCTTGAAATTTTTTAGTAGTTCTATTTTCGACATGTGACCACAATATCCCTGCTAATACTGGCGAATCCCCACTCTGGCTGGGGAGGCCTGCTTAGGCTTCAAGCGAGCGAACAAGCCTTCGCGGCAGCCAAACTCAAGCTTGGCGAAAGGCTTAAGAAAGGCCCGAGGCCATGAGAAGCCTGCGGCCGGCAACTGAGACAGGAAGTCGAATTTGCCGGGAAGCCTGCCTTAAGCCTTTAAGCCAAGCGCTAGTTTGGCCCGCGAGGGTTTCTGGAGCGAGCTGAAGCCAAGCAGGCCTGGAATCAAAACTGGGAATAACTCAGCTACTAATATCCTTGCTTCTCCTTGCGTCCGGCGGGGAACTCTGGTAAAATAAGCGAGTGGTAGTCTAAAGCGAGGTGAAAATTAGCATGGCCGTTTGCAGCATCTGTGGGAAAAAGGCCGCTGTAGGTCACCAAATCAGCCACTCCAATATTAAGACCAAAAGGAAGTGGTTCCCCAACCTTCAACGGGTAAAGGCTATTATTAATGGTTCGCGTAAGCGAATTTATGTATGTACTCGTTGTCTGCGCTCCGGTAAAGTTCAGCGCGCTGTTTAAATCGGTGGTTTGAGGGCCCGGGCAAAGGTGGAAGTGCCCGGGCTCTCCATTTAGTCAGGCCACTATCCCCTAGCTCAACTCTTTAAATAGGTTAGCCATTTCAATAGCTGCTACGGCCGCTTCAAAGCCTTTATTCCCGGCTTTGGTGCCTGCCCGTTCGATGGCTTGCTCCAAATTATCGGCTGTAATTACTCCATAAATGATGGGCAAGCCGCTGGCCAGAGCTACCTGGGCGATGCCTTTGGTTACCTCGGCGGCCACATATTCAAAGTGAGGTGTGGCCCCGCGAATAACAGCGCCCAGGCATATGATGGCGTCATAACCCCGCCCGGCCATCTTCTGAGCGGTGAGCGGTATCTCAAAAGCTCCCGGCACCCAGACCACTTCCACTGCTTCGGGATCGGCCCCGTGACGCTGTAAAGCATCCAGAGCGCCTGAGAGTAAACGACTGGTAATGAATTCGTTGAAGCGGCTAACCACGATACCGAATTTTAGACCTTCAGCAGTTAATTTCCCTTCTAAGATACGCATGTTTTTCCCTCCACCTGAACTCGCCCATTAACCCCTCTGCAGTCCGGCGTATCTCCAGTTTGGCTTCCGGGCCTGCCAGGCTTCCACCCGTTTCGTCTGGTCGCCGGCTCTCCGACCAGAGCAGGCCTCTATCGCCCGAGAGGTGATACGTTAGATCTGCAGTAGATGGCCGAGCTTATCTTTTTTGGTTCGCAGATAGCGTTGATTAACGCCGTTAGGCTTTATTTCCAGAGGCACTCTCTCGACCACTCTAAGCCCATACCCTTCCAAACCTGCAATCTTGCGCGGGTTGTTGGTTAAAAGTCTCAATTCCCTGATCCCCAGGTCTACCAAAATCTGAGCCCCTATACCGTAATCGCGGAGATCGGCGGGAAAGCCTAAGGCCTCGTTGGCCTCTACAGTATCTTTGCCTTCCTCTTGCAGTTTATAAGCCTTGATTTTATTTAAAAGACCAATGCCCCTGCCTTCCTGGCGCATATAAAGCAAAACCCCTCGTCCTTCGGCTTCAATCATAGCCAGGGCCCGCTCCAGTTGTTCCCCACAATCACAACGGTAAGACCCAAAAACATCGCCTGTTAGACATTCCGAGTGAACTCTAACTAAGACCGGCTGACCATCGTCCACCGTGCCCTTGACCAAAGCCAGGTGGCCCTGTTTTTCCAATATATCTTCGTAGGCAATGGCCCGGAAATGGCCGTAACGAGTAGGCAGGTTGGTTTCGGCTACCCGACGGATCAGTTTCTCGGTGCGCCTCCGGTATTTAATTAAGTCGGCAATGGTAATTATCTTTAATCCGTGACGGCGGCAAAACTCCATCAACTGTGGGACGCGAGCCATGGTCCCATCATCGTTCATGATCTCGCAAATGACTCCTGCCGGATAAAGACCGGCCAGGCGGGCCAGATCCACCGCAGCTTCGGTGTGGCCGGCCCGTTTTAATACCCCACCTTCCCGGGCTCGCAGAGGGAAAATATGCCCGGGTCGCCGCAGGTCTTGGGGCCTGGTACGGGGATCAATGATCTTTTTTATAGTTAGGGCCCGCTCATAAGCAGAAATGCCGGTAGTTACCTCAGCGGCATCCACGGATACAGTAAAAGCCGTGCCCTGGGCTTCTGTATTTTCGCTTACCATCAGCCCTAGGTCCAGCTCGTCCAAGCGCTGCCCGTGAATAGGCATGCATATCAGGCCGCGGGCATATGTGGCCATAAAATTAATTATTTCGGGAGTCACCTTTTCCGCCGCCGCTACCACATCCCCTTCATTTTCCCGGTCTTCATCATCGACTACTACAACCATTTTTCCAGCTCTAATATCTTCGATAGCTTCTTCAATAGTGTTGAATTTAAATTCTTCTACCAAGCTTGCTCCCTCCTTTCTAAATGAAACCGTGGCTAGCCAAGAATTCCCAACTTAAACCTTCCCGTTGGCCGGTTTCTCTAGAATATAAAAGCCTTTCCAGGTACCGGGCCAGCAAATCCACCTCAATATTGACTTCGGCCCCCTCCCTCTTAAACCCCAGGACCGTTTCTTGCAAAGTATGGGGGATAAGGCCTACCCTGAATCTATCGCCGCCACTTTCGATCACCGTAAGGCTAGTTCCGTCCAGGGCGACCGAACCCTTGGGTACCACATAACGGCTTAAGCTTTCCGGCAAACTCAGGGTGATCTCCTCCGCTATGCCTACCTTACGTCGCTCTAAAATCCGGACCACTCCGTCCACGTGCCCGCTGACCAGGTGCCCTCCCAGGCGATCTCCCAGACGTAGCGCGCGCTCCAGGTTGACACCTTCTCCCGGCAACAACCGTCCCAGATTGGTAACCCGCAAGGTTTCAGCCATCACCTCTACGGTGAAACCCTCCGGCAGAAGTTCCACTACCGTCAGACATACCCCGTTCACCGCAATACTATCGCCAATTTTAGTTCCTTCCAGAACCTTTCTAGCTCCCAGGGTTAACCGGGCGCCCTGTCCTCCAATTTCCAGATTACGTACTCTACCTATTTCTTCAATAATCCCCGTAAACATAAGCCGCTGTTCTCCTTCAGTTTTTATCGGGTGTTCGATCTTTTTTAATAAGCCCGGTGAGCATTACATCCTCACCCAAACGTTCTACTTCCACCTTTTCCAGCCTCCAGGCTTCATCGGGATGGGCAACCCCTAAGCCGGCCACTGGACTGGGAGCTTCCTTTCCCCCAAAAATCTTGGGGGCTATAAAAGCCACTACCCTGTCCACCACCCCACATGCGAGGGCTGAAGCATTAACTTCAGCTCCGCCCTCCACTAAAATACTTGTTATTTGACGTTTAGCCAGGGTTGTTAGTAGCGCCGGCCAGGAAACCTTCCCCTCTACTGCGGGCAAAACTACTACTTCCACTCCGGCCCTGGCCAGCTCTTCCTGCCTCTCTTTAGGCGCCTGCTCCGTAGTAGCCACCAGGGTAGGAGCGGAGGAAGTAAGATTAACCACCCTAGCCTTTAAGGGCAAGCGCAAGCGGCTGTCCAGGATTATCCGTACTGCATCCCGGCCGCCCGGTATCCGGGTAGTTAACTCTGGATCGTCGGCCAGTACTGTACCGATGCCCACTAAAACAGCATCATGGGTATTGCGCAATTCATGGGCTTTAAGACGCGAAGCTTCACTGCTTATCCAGCGGGAAGCACCGGTACGGGTGGCTATTTTGCCGTCCAGGGTTAAAGCCATCTTTAGAGTTACCCACGGTACACCTGTAGTAATGTACTTGCAAAAGGCCTCGTTCAGCCGCCGAGCCTCTGCCTCCAAAAGTCCTACCTTCACCTCAACGCCCGCTTCCCGCAGGCGCCTGATACCGCCCCCGGCCACCTTGGGGTTAGGGTCCAACATGGCGGCCACTACTCTCCGGATGCCCGCTGCAATAATGGCCTCGGTACAGGGAGGCGTCTTACCATAGTGACAGCAAGGTTCCAGGGTAACATAAAGGGTAGCGCCCCGAGCCCTCTCACCCGCTTGCCTCAGAGCGTGAACTTCGGCATGGGGTGTCCCGGCTTTTTCATGGTAGCCTTCTCCTACAATCTCCTGATCCTTGACAATAACTGCTCCTACAGCAGGATTAGGGCTGGTGCGGCCTAACCCCCGGCGGGCTAATTCTAGAGCTCGCCGCATAAAAAGTTCTTCCATAATTCTTCAAACCTCACAAAAAGAAAAAGCCCCAAACGAACATCGGGGCCGGCAAATAACAAACTTTATCAGACGCCTTCTCCCTTCCAGACTTTCACTGTCGGCTCCGGAATTCCACCGGATCAACTGCCATTTAGCAGCTCGCGGGCTTTCACCGCCGGTAAGGAATTTCACCTAACCCCGAAGACGTCAGATTGATTATAGCACCGGTTCCGGTAAAACGTCAAGGTTGGTAAAACCTGAGTTATCCCCAGTTTTTACAGGGTAGGCCTGCTTAGGCTTGGAAGCGAGCGACTAAACCTGAGCGGTAGCCAAACTTAAGATTGGCGAAAGGCGGAGGCAGGCCCGAGGCCATGGATGGCCGAGGCCGGCAACTGAGGCAGGACGCCGAATTTGCCGGGAAGCCTGCCGGAGCCTTGAGCCAAGCGCTAGTTTGGCCCGCGAAGGTTTCCAGAGCGAGCGCAAGCCAAGCAGGCCCAGCCTCAAAACTAGGGATACGCCAGTGGTAAAAACTTCAGGAACGTTCCTTCTCTCCCTGCTCCGCTGCCTGTTGTAGCGCGCGAATAGCGGCTTTCCGGTCAGGGGCACCAAAAACGGCCGAACCGGCCACCAGCACGTGCGCGCCGGCCCGGCAAACAGCCGCCGCATTATCAGGAGTAATTCCGCCATCCACTTCAATTAGCACTTCTCTACCCAAAGAGTGCAAAGCCCCGGCCAATTCCTTTATTTTAGCCAGCATGGAAGAAATAAAGGTCTGGCCCCCAAAACCCGGATTTACTGTCATAAGTAAAACCATATCCACATCTTCCAAGATGTGGTCTAAAACCCTCAGGCTGGTGGCCGGGTTTAAAGCTACTGCTGGCCGGCAGCCCGCTTCCCGGATCTGATGGATAACTCTGTGGAGGTGCGGGCAAGCTTCAGCGTGAACTGAGATCCAGTCAGCACCAGCTTGCGCAAAAGAAACGATGTATTCCTCCGGCCGGGCTAACATGAGGTGGACGTCAAAGGCCAATTTACTATAAGGCCTTAAAGCAGCCACCACCGCCGGGCCTACAGTTATATTAGGCACAAAATGTCCATCCATAATGTCTAGATGCAGCCAGTCAGCTCCCGCTGCCTCTATATTAGCTACTTCCTCCCTCAACCTTCCAAAATCAGCCGCCAACAAAGAAGGAGCGATGATGGCCAACTCTTTAGTAACTCCTTTCGGCTTCTATAACTTCAGCCAAGAACTTAAGATAATGCTCGTACCGGTGCCGCGGGATCCTGCCTTCCTCCACTGCCCTGCGCACGGCACATCCCGGCTCGGCGCGGTGTAAACAAGAATGAAAACGGCATTGGTTCTCATGTGGAGCCATCTCGAGGAAGTAGGTGGCCAGCTCTTCCCGCTTAATCTCCGTCAAATAAAGCCGGCTAAAACCAGGGGTATCGGCTACCATGCCGCCTTCTTTTAAGCGCAGCAGTTCCACCTGGCGCGTGGTATGACGTCCTCGCCCTTTTTTGCGGCTCACTTCACCTGTCCTTAAGTTTAGGCCAGGTTCGATAGCATTGAGCAAGGAAGACTTTCCTACCCCTGAAGGCCCCGCAAAGGTGCTGATATGGTCCTTTAATATCTCTCGCAACAGATCAACGCCTTGACCGGTTCGCGCGCTGGTGATCAGCACGCGATAGCCCAGCCCCTCATATAAGCCGGGTAAATACAAAAATTCTTTGCGGGCTATATCTGCTTTATTCCAGCAGATAACAGGTTCTGTGCCACTGGCTAAACTTAACACTAGGAGTCTATCTAGGAGTTCCAGATCAGGAGGAGGCTCGCTCAATGCAAATACTATGATAACCTGATCTATGTTAGCCACTGCGGGCCTTTCCAACTTAGTTTTCCGGGGCAAAATACCCCCAATTACGCCCTGGCCTGGCGCTATTTCTTGAAACTGAACCCTGTCTCCGGGTAAAATCTCTTCTTCTTGCAGCCGTAAACGCCCCCGCAGGCGGCATTCATAGATTTTCCCTTCATACTCTACAAAGTAAAAACCGCCAACACTCTTTACTAATATCCCTTCCAGCACAACTTTCCTCCTATGGCACCTGCCTTTCAGAAATTACCTGTTTTTCCTTTGCACTGTTATATTCTTCGTAGGCACCTGTCCCTCAAAAATCATCTGCCCATCTCGAAAGACCTGTAACTTGCCTTTGCCATAATAAGGTACCACGGCAACCAGCTTCTCCCCCGGCTTTTGTACACCGTTATATTCTTCATGAGGTCCCTTAGCATCGATAACTACAATGCGTATGTTATGCTCTTTATCATCGTTGAGGGGCTCAATGGTTACCACCGCGTCCTGGCGAGATGGGCCCGGGCCCTGGCTGATGGTAAGGTTGACAGCGCTCCCCTGCAAAACCCGGGTATCCGGCGGAGGATCCTGCCCGATTATTATCCCGGCAAATTGTTCTTCGCTCCGCTGGTAAGTTATTACTCCCTGCTGCAGGCCTTTATCTTTTAGCTTCTGTTGGGCCTCTATGAGGGTAGACCCTATCAAATTAGGGGCATTGATCCACTGGGGCTCCGGACCTTTGCTTAAAGTGATTCGCACGTCACTGCCCTCCGGCCGGGAGGCCCCTGCTGGCGGGTCCTGCCTGACTACCGAATCTGCAGCAATGGTGGGATGGTAAACCTCATTGGGGTCTATGATTACGTTGAATTTCTCATTTTGCAGCTTCATCCTGGCTATGCGTTCGGGATCGCCAACTACATTGGGCACCTGGCGTAACCGGGGCCCCAGACTAATAACCAACAAGACCGGCCGCGAACGTTTTACCCTCTCTCCTGGTCCCGGGTCCTGGGAAATAACGTATCCCTGAGGTACTTCGGCATCATTTTTACGCCCGGTGATCTGCCCTTTAAGACCAGCAGCCGCCAGTCTGTTCAAAGCTTCTCCTTCCGGCAGCCCCTGTACCGCAGGCACCACTGTTTCCCCCACTACTAAGTAATAGCGAAACCCTGCCCACAAACCCCCGGCCGCCAGGGCTAAAAAAAGCAGGATCAACAGCGCCCAAGCCCATACCCGCGGGCGGCGGTTGGTCTTTTTCTCTCGGGGCGGGTCAGCCGCCAAAGCCATTACCGGAGGCAATTCCTGGGTAGCAAAATTATCCTCTTCCAGAACATTGCGCAAAGCTCGCAGATCAGCCCTTAAAGAAGCCACGTTGGGATACCGGCGAGCGGGATCTTTGGCTAAAGCTCGCAAGATTATCCGCTCCAAAGCTGGGGGGACTTGGGGGTTCAGTTCCCGCGGGGCCCGGGGGTCCTCCTGCAGGTGCTTTAACGCTACAGCCAGCGGTGTTTCTCCATTGAAGGGAAGCTGGCCGGTAACCATTTCATACAGCACTACTCCTAAGGAATAAATATCGGCCGTAATTCCCGTCGGTTCCCCCCGGGCCTGTTCCGGCGCCAGGTAATGTACTGACCCAATCAAGGTCCCGCCATAAGTCATAGTAGATTCATTTACCGCCTGGGCAATGCCAAAGTCGGTAACCTTTACCCGCCCGTGTTTAGTGATAAGAATATTGTGAGGCTTGATATCGCGGTGAATGACGCCATTTTCATGGGCATGCTCCAAAGCATCACAAATCTGCAAGGCTATATCAATAGCCTCTAGGATCGGCAAGGGGGCCCTCTGGGCAATAATGTCTTTGAGGGAATGGCCCTCCACATACTCCATAATAAGGTAGTGCAATCCCTCTTCTTGCCCTACGTCATAGATGCTGACTACATTGGGGTGCGAGAGGCGGGCTACTGCCCGAGCTTCTTGTTGAAAACGAGCTACAAAATCTTTATCGCTGGCAAACTGCTCCCGCAAAATTTTAATAGTCACGCTCCGGTGAAGCAGCCGGTCATAACCGCGATATACCAGGGCCATACCGCCGCCTCCCAGGGCTTCCTTAATCTCGTAACGGCCATCCAGTATCTTGCCGATCATATCTTCACCGTCCTAAGACTTTCGCCATAATTTTGCCTGCTATGGGTGCTGCCACTGCCCCGCCGGCTCCTGCATTTTCGACCACTACCGCCACTGCGATCTGCGGGTTATCCGCCGGGGCAAAACCGACAAACCACGAATGGGCTCTGCCCTGCGGATTTTGGGCAGAGCCTGTTTTACCACCTACTTTTATGCCGGGTATAGCTGCGCTCTGTCCCGTTCCTGCCTTGACCGTGTCTACCATGGCACCTTTAAGTACTTGCGCCACAACAGGGCTAATAGCCACCTTCAGTAACCGCGGCCGAGTTACCTTGATTATCGATCCTTTTTCGTCTTCCACCCTGGCCACCATATAAGGCCGCATTAGCCAACCATTGTTAGCAATGGCCGCTGCCACCAGGGCCATCTGGAAAGGTGTGACCAGTATTTCTCCTTGACCAATGGCCGCTTCGGCCAGAGCGTTAAGGTTAAGTTTTTCTGCCGCCGGAACCCGCGATATAGCCAAATCCAAATCAAAATCAAGCTTCTGGTTAAAGCCAAAATTAGCTGCTACCCGTACAAACTCCTCCGCCCCTATTTCCAAAGCCAGTTGAGCGAAGGTAACATTACAGGAGTACATTAACGCCTCGTTAAAATTTATATTACCATGAACCTGAGGACAAGTCAGCTTCCTACCTTCAATTTCTATATAGCCTGGGCAGTAAAATCGGCGTTCCTGGATGTCAGGGTTTTTGCCTAAAGCTGCTGCCGCGGTCACCAGCTTCATGGTGGATCCCGGCGGATAGAGCCCCTGCAGCGCCCGGTTAAGCAGAGGACTACCCTGGAGGGGATCATTGAGATAATCCCATTCTTTTTCTACAGAATGGGGATCAAACGACGGGCTACTAGCTAAGGCCAGCACCTCACCTGTTTGAGGGTTTAAGGCTATCACTGCTCCCCGATATCCCGCCAGGAGACGAAAAGCCAACTGCTGTAAGGAAGCGTCCAAGGTCAATACCAAGCTATTCCCTCGCCTGGGCACACCTTTTAGTCCCCGTGCTTTATTGATAAAACCCTGCCAACCTACCAGACCTAATAATTCACCGTCATAGGTGGCTTCCAGGCCGCTCAGTCCCAGGCGTGAACTAACGTAGCCAATCACATGGGCTCCAGCCGGTCCTAAAGGGTACTCCCTACGAAAGTAGCCCTGAAAAGGATAGGAGCGTGCCAATACTTCTCCTTGCCGGTCAACAATCTGGCCCCTCCAGGTTTTTTCTTCCAACAGCCGCAGGCGCGGGTTCAGGGGGTTCAAATATAATTCCTCCCCCTTTAGCACCTGGATATAAGTCAGGTGTAGGATAAGAATTACAAAAAAAGTAGCCAACAATAAGGCTAAATGTCGTACAGATTTTAGCAAAGAAATCACACCTGCCGCCTCATAGCGCTTACATTAAGGAGTAGACCCAAAATTACATAACTTATCACCAGGGAGCTTCCTCCATAACTTACAAAAGGTAAAGTAACTCCTGTTAAGGGTAAAAGTTTGCTTACCCCTGCCATAATAATAAAGGCCTGAAAGGTAATTAGAACTGTCAAGCCTGCTGCCAGCATGGTACCCTGGCTTTCGGTGGCCAATAAGGCTGCCCGAAAACCGCGATAGCAAAGTAAAAGATAAAGTAGGGCTATCCCCACACTCCCTAAGAATCCCATTTCTTCAGCCATGGTAGCAAAAATAAAATCAGTGGCCACCGCCGGAATAATCTGGGAATAACCCGAGCCCATTCCTGTTCCAGTAAGGCCTCCGCTCCCCAGGGCAATAAGCGCCTGTATTACCTGATACCCGGCTCCCTGGGGATCAGCCCAGGGATTAAACCAGACGGCTACTCTCACCCTCAGGTGGGGAAAAAGGGTATATGCTGCTGCCGCTCCCAATGAAAACAAGATTCCTCCCCAGATTATGTAACGCTTACGTCCTGTAGCCAAGTAAATCATAGCCAGAAAAACTACCAGCAAAATTAACGCTGAACCCAGATCGCGCTGTAAGACCAAAAGCAGCACAGACAAGGTAACGGCCGTAATTAAGGGAGCCCAAGTAGAGCGCCACCTTGAATGTTCTACCATAAGTTCGCGCTTTTCCTCCAAAAATCCTGTCAAAAAGAGCACTACCAGAACTTTAACCGCTTCCACCGGTTGCAGGCTAAAAGATCCTAATGTTAACCAACTTTTAGCCCCACCTATGCGGGTCCCGGCAATTACAGTCAAAAACAGAAAAAAGAGCCCCAGGACTAAATAGAGATAAGGGTACTGGGTGAGCCGCTCGTAATCGCGACCTCCAAAAACTGTGGCCACCAGTACCAGTAAGCCTATTACGCTCCAGGCCACCTGTCTCCTGGCCAGAACCGGGTCCAGCCGAAAAAGAAAAACTAGCCCTAAAGCAGTCAACATAGCTGCCAGCGGTAGCAAATACTCATCACCTTGGTGACCGCTAGCTTTTAAAATTAAATGCGCACCGAAAAAGGCCGCTATTAAAAGAGTTACTTCATAACTGCCCAAGTAGGCAAATTGTTCCCTGGTAAGGAAACCATATGCATGAACTATTAAAAGGATAAGCGAAGGCCAGAAAAGCAGGACAAACTCCCGCCGCCTTTTACTCATAGGCTGCTAGCACCACCGTAATATTATCTGGTCCTCCACGGTCTAAAGCTAGCCTCAGTAGATTTTGCAGGATTTCTTTCAGGCTTTTCCCTAGGTGCAAGGCAGAAGCAATTTCTTCATCCCTTACAACTTCTAACAAGCCGTCCGTACATAAGAGCAATAGGTCGCCCTCCTGCAAGGAAATAATCCTACTATCTACCATTACTTCCGCGCCTATACCCAAGGCCCGGGTTAAAATATTACGGTGAGGATGCATCCTGGCTTCTTCGTTAGTTAAATCGCCGCTGCGAACCAACTCTCCTACATAAGAATGATCGTGAGTTAAAACTTGTAATTGGCCGTCCCGGAAAAGATAAGCGCGGCTATCGCCTACGTGGGCCAGAAAAGCCTGGGAGTTAATTACCCAAGCGACTGTTAAAGTAGTACCCATACCGCGGTATTCCGGCGTTGTACAAGCCGATCTGTAAACAACTTCATTAGCAAAATATACAGCTGCTACGAGATGGGCCAGAGGATCCTGGCCATAGTCTTCCTTTAGCTTTTCGGCCAAGGCCTCCAAGGCCAAGAAACTCGCTACTTCCCCCGCCTGGTGGCCACCCATACCATCGGCCACTGCTAGAAGGCCCATATCCAGGTTTATTAAGTAAGCATCTTCATTATCGGGACGGATCAGTCCGGTATGAGTAAGCGCCTCGGCCCGCATTCTCCCACCTCACTTCAAAAATAACGCCTCCAATGCGCACTTCATCTCCTGGTGACAAATCTACGGGTCCGCAAATACGTATACCATTGACAAAGGTACCATTAGTGCTCCCTAAATCGCGAATTTGCCACTTCTGTCCCTGGCGGGTAATAGCGGCGTGGCGCGCGGATACATGGGTTTCCTTTAGCACAATATCATTTAGCTCATCTCGACCGATTATGATACTTTCGCCAAGGGGGTAAACATCTCCTTTTTTTACATTGCTATTTTTTGCTTCCCGTACTTGTAAAACCAAAGGACCGGCAACAAGGGGCTTGCTTTTGAATCCCCTAGGTTGTTGAACTTTGCGGGCATCCTGATGCAAATCCCGGTACATTAAGCGCAATATATGAAATAAAAATAAATAAAGCAGGAGCACCACACCAAACCGTAGAATGATTATTACTACGGTAAACACCTTTAGACCACCCGCACTTCCAATACCGTCCGCCCCACCTTTATATGATCGCCCGGCGCTAGCAATGCCCTTTTAACCAATTGCTCGTTGACTAAAGTACCATTCCGGCTGCCTAAATCCGTCACTATACTTTTATCCGCTTCAACTTCAATCTGACAATGCTGGCGAGAAACCTGTTCATCGGTAAGGAAAATCTCACAAGTAGGATTACGGCCTAATACTTGCCTTCCTGGGTGAAGGACAAAGCTGCGACCCAGGTCTGGTCCTTCTATTACCACCAGTCTCATCTCAGGCCCCTGCTTTTCCTCCGGGTTTCCATTCTTTATAGCTGGGTAAATTAAAGTATCTTCCTGCGATTCCATTGGCCAGTCTTCCTCCATCCGGGCATGAATACGCAGCTCACCCGGCGCCAACTCTTCGTCTATTTCCCAATCTACCCGTACCTCTCCCACTAACGTATAATTTCTAGCAGCCACCCGTTCGCGCAAATACCCCGCCAGTTCTTCTGCCAAGGCTTTTTTATACATGGATAATTTCTCATAGTCCCGGGGATTTAAATGAACCAGGTAGATATTGGGGACATACACCCTGTTTACGCTTACTGAACGATTAGCCCGCATGACCTGAACCAGCTTTTTAGCAATTTCTACAGGTTGAAGCTGATTTTCTTTTCCCCGCTGGAAAAGACCCTCGAAAAGGCGGCGCCAAAAATTTTCCATGGTTTCCATCCATCCCATTTCCAGTTATACCTCCTACACTTCCTGGCCGCGTAGTTGCCCACAGGCAGCAGCAATACGGCAGCCCCGGCTTTCCCTGATACCCACCTCTAAGCCCTGCTCTTGTAAACGATGGACAAAGGCCTGTACACTTTCCGGTTCAGGGGCTTTAAAGCCCACGCCTGGAACCGGGTTAAAAAGCAATATATTTATATAAGCTAGAATACCCTTCACCAGCCTGGCCAGGCGTTTCGCATCCTCCAGAGTATCGTTTACTCCTTTTATTAAAACATATTCCAAGGTAATCCGGCGGCCCGTAACTTCAGTATAATGGCGACAGGCCGCCAGTAGTTCGCGTAAAGGATAACGCCGATTAAGGGGTACTAGTTTATTGCGTATTTCATCGGTCGTAGCATGAAGGGAAATAGCCAGCTCGACAGGGGGCTCTTCCAGGGCTAAACGCTTGATTCGGGGAACCACGCCACAGGTAGAAATAGTAATGCGCCGATGGCTTATGCCCCACCCTTCAGGATGCATTAAAATGCGGCGAGCCTTCAGGACAGCATCATAATTGAAAAGCGGCTCCCCCATCCCCATGAAAACAATGTTACTAATCCGTTCCCCCTTTTCCCGCGGACCCAGATGGCGCTGCAAAGCCAAAACTTGAAGGATAATTTCCCCGGCCGTGAGATTTCGGCGGAAACCGGATAAACCAGTAGCGCAAAAACTGCACCTTACCGGGCAGCCCACCTGGCTGGAAAGGCAAGCAGTATACCTCCTGCCCTCACCTTGTCTCTCATAAGTCATTAAAACGCATTCTACCTTTTCCCCATCAGGCAGTTCCAGCAGGAGCTTAACAGTTCCATCCTCGTTATCTTTGAGGGTGCGGATTATTCGAACTTTGGGTATAAAGGAAATTTCTGCCAATTTCTGTCGCAAATTTCGAGGAAGGTTAGTCATGGCTTCCCAGTCGGTAACCTGGTGGGCATGCACCCAGTGGAATAATTGGACAGCCCTGTAGTCAGCCTCCCCTAACTTCTATGACCCCACACTTCCCTTTCCCTGGCAAGAAGTACTGAGTGTCACCATATGTAAATTTTGTTCCTCCACCC